>DJVN01000044.1 GCA_002441205.1 Syntrophaceae bacterium UBA6255
CGGAAACAATCCGACCAGATTTTTTCCGGCAATAAATTCTTATCCGTTTCTTTGAAACCTAATTTGACAAAAAATTCCTTTTTATAAGTCAGGGTGAATATTTTAAAAAGGCCGAGGGTTATGGCTTCGGAAATGCAGGCTTCCACAAGTTTCCGACCCACACCCTTTCCCCGGTGATTTTTATCCACATAAAGAGAACGAATTTCCGCCAGATTTTCCCAGATGATGTTCATCGCGCAAATGCCTGTAATGTTAGATTCATCGTCATCATAATAAACAAAAAAATCTCGCAGGGAATTATAAATATCCATGAGAGAACGCGGCAGCATTTCACCTTTTCCCGATGATAAATTAATCAGGCGGTGGATGGTTTTTACATCATCAATACGCGCTTTTCTCAGCATCTATGCTCCATATATTTAAATTACTTGTCTGACCTGGCGCTCGCTAGCATTTCACGGGCATGCTCTCGCGTTTTTTGGGTCACATGAACGCCGCCGAGCATCCTGCTTATTTCCTCGATTTTCTCTTCGTTGTCAAGTTCATTCACGGAAGTAATCGTTCGGCCTTTGACAACCTTTTTGGCAACAAACATATGTTTATCTCCGAAACAGGCGATCTGCGGCAAGTGGGTGATGCAAATCACCTGATGATTTGTGGAAACTGCTTTTAATTTTCGGCCGACGATTTCCGCAACAGCCCCGCCAATGCCGTTGTCCACTTCATCAAAAACAATGGATGAAACCGAACCGGTGCGCGACAAAACATTCTTCAGAGCCAGAATGATTCGAGAAAGCTCGCCGCCCGAGGCCACTTTATTTAACGGTTTGGCATCCTCGCCTTTATTGGCGGAAAAGTAAAATTCTACGTCATCAATTCCTTTCGGTCCGAAGGATTCGCAAGCATCATCGGCATGTTGTTTCATATTAACTCGAAAAGAAGCGTGCGGCATGTTCAACGCATGAATTTCTTTGTCCACGGCTTCCTGTAATATCTGAGCCGTCTGTTTTCTTTTCCGGGAAAGCACCAGGGCGCCCTCCAGCATGTTTTCTCTAACTTTTCCTTTCTCTTTGTTCAGGTGTTCCAATTCCTCTTCCGAAGAAGATACGGTTTTCAGGGTTTCTTCAATTTCTTGTCTTCTAAGCAAAACGGTCTCCAGGGAACCGCCGTGTTTTCGTTTGAGACGGTTTAACACATCCAGCCTTTCATCGATTGCCGTAAGTCTGTCTGAATCAAAAAAAAGATTTTTGCCGTAATCGCGCAGAGTCAATACAATCTCTTGAATCGTGACAATACTACCCTCGATATCAGCATCGTCGATCTTTAAACCGGCATCTATTTTTTTTATTTCTTTTATCTGATTCTGAGCATCCTTCAGTTTAACGATGACACAATCTTTATCGCCATAGAGTAAATCATACGAATGATTGGCGTAATCGGTCAGCTTCTGCGCGTTAACCAGAACTTTTTTTTCATCCATCAGGGTTGTATCTTCCGCCGGCTGAGGATTAATATCGCTAATTTCTTTTAACTGAAACTTATACAAATCGGTTTTTTCTTCACGGCGTTTGCTCAAATCCTGCAATCTTTCAATCTGAGCCTTGAGCAGCTGATATTGATCATAAATCGTCTTATATGCGTCTCTGTCCGCAAGACAGCCGCCGAATTCATCCAGAATGTCAATATGATTTTCAGCATCGAGGATCACCTGATGTTCGTGCTGGCCGCAAATATTGATCAGTCGTTCGCTGACGGCTGATAAATTCATCAACGTCGCCGCCTGGCCGTTAATAAAGGCTCTGTTCTTTCCGGAATGAGAGATGACCCGGCGGATGATCAATTCTTCCGAATCCGGGAAACCCATATCTGTCACTTTGTTCCGCAGAGGTTTGTTGGATGAGACATCAAAGACGGCTTCGACCGTTGCCGTGTCGGCCTGGGTTCTAATCATATCCGTTGTCGCCCGGTCTCCCAGAAGCAAACTGACAGCGCCGATAATAATTGACTTGCCGGCGCCCGTTTCGCCGGAAATAACATTCAGCCCTTCACCAAAAGAAACGTGAAGTTCATCAATAATAGCAAAATTTTTAATGCTCAGTTCATTAAGCATTTTTTCGTTTTTTTGCTCCCGGAGGTAAATCGCCCCAACCCAGCTTGGAACGCAGAATTTCCGCATAGCTGCGATACGGAGAAAGGACGAGCATGATGGGATGTTTCGATCTTTTCACCATCACGGCATCCCCTGACTTTATTTTATGAGACCGTTGTCCATCCAAAGTCAGCATGGCGCCTCTATCCTTGGACCAGAGCGTTATTTTCAAATTGGCATCGTCGGAGAAAATAATCGGGCGATTTGTCAGCGTGTGGGGACAAATGGGATTGAGAATAATTAAATCTTTTCCCGGAAAGACGATGGGACCTCCCGCGGAAAGTGAATAAGCGGTTGATCCCGTCGGCGTGGAAACGATAAGACCGTCTCCTTTATACGTTGTCAGATATGCACCGTTGACTTCCACTTCCAGTTCGTTCATACGCGACAAGTCACCGCGATTAATAACCACATCATTTAAAACACTGCCAACATGAGAAACGGTTTTCCCGTGCTTAACGACAACATCCAGCATCATCCTTTTTTCCGTAAGGAATTTCCCCTGAATCATCAGCTCCAAAGTCGAATGTATCTCATTGAGATTAACTTCGGTAAGATAACCAAAATTACCCATATTGATGCCCAAAATAGGAACCCGGTGACCGGCCAGATGACGCGCCGTGCGAAGCATCGTGCCGTCTCCGCCCAGCGTCACAACCATTTCAGCGTTTCGCGCCAGTTCGTTCCATTTCCACCCGTTGCTGTGAGCAATTTTTCTGGAAATTTCCATCTCCAGAAACACTTTGACGCCCTTGTCTTCCAGCCACTTTTTTAATGACCTGACATGATCGGCAATTTTTTCTTTTTCAATATTGGCAGTGATTCCTATTTTTTTTATTTTCAGTGTCAACACCTCCGAGAGGAATGAAAATTTGTTACACAATAACGCGACCCACGGCAAGTTAAAACAAAGTCGGCAGAGGATTTGCAGGCTGCGCGATGAACATAAACCTTAAAATATGAAGGTCACTAACACAAAAAATATCCTCTGTCCACGGATAAATATTTCAGGGATATATTAGTAAAATAATTCGATTTTCAGATAAAGCGCACAACATAAACTTGACACATTTGAACCGCTATACTATAGCCTGCAACCAAAATGAGGTATTTAAAATGGGCTTATTAAAAGGCAGTTTCACTTTTTCGCGTCTTCATGTGGAAGGACAGTTACCGCAAGCCTTTCTAAATTTTATCAACAGCAGAATTAAGGCCAATGCTTATAAAGACTCTCCCAAAACCACTGAAGAAAAGAAGATGGGATGGGTTTCGCTCACGGATATTCTGGATACCGATTTTGAAAATGCCAACTACGCTCTGGGTGATTATCTTATCTTTTCTCTGCGTATTGACCGCAAGCTCATTCCTCCCAAGCTTATGAAAATCAAACTGATGGAAGAAGAAAGACGGTTTCTGGCCGAAAGCGGCAAAAACAGGATCCACAAGCAAATGTCTACGGCAATAAAAGATAAGGTCAAACTGGATCTTCTGACAAAACTCGATGCCATTCCTTCCTTTTACGATGTCTGCTGGTCGGTCAGCAAAAACACAGTGTATTTTTCTTCTCTTTCCGATAATGTCGCTGATGATTTCATCGAGTTCTTTAAAAAAACCTTTTCATTGACTCTTAAACGCTTTTCACCGCAGGAAAATGAACTGATTACAAAGGATCCTGAATCCATAGAAAAATCTTCTTTAGTTGGCCGTGAATTTTTAACCTGGCTGTGGTTTAAATCAGAAGAACGCAATGGGAGAATAAAACTACCGAACAAGGAAGAAGTGGAACTTCACTTTCTTAAAAGATTAGCACTGGAAGCGGGTGAAGGCGAATATTCCCAGGGTGTTGTCTGCCACGGCCTTCATGCCGAACTCACAGAAGGCAAGGAAGCTATCCGCCAGGGTAAAAAAGTCAAGGAAGCGGGAATCAAACTCATTCACGATAAAAACGAATGGGAATGTACGCTCAAGGCTGATTCTTTCCACTTTCAGTCCTTGAAACTGCCCATTGCCGAGTGGCAGGACACTCCGGAGGATCCTTCCGGAAGCCTGCTGGAGCGTATTTACCTCATCGAAAACGTGGTAAAAATAATTGACAGCCTTTATGAATCTTTTTTGCAGATCCGTTTCTCGCCCCAATGGAAAGACAAAGAAACAAAGCTTCTCAACAAGTGGCTGGAACA
>DJVN01000283.1:0-162 GCA_002441205.1 Syntrophaceae bacterium UBA6255
TGCCTGCACCTCCTTCAGTGATTTGGGAATCTCGATATTTTGGAGGCCGCCGACAAGACTTATAGCGTTGCTCACGTCCTCCACAATTTCTGTCAGGATTACGCTCATGCCGCCATAAAGTGCACTGATATCATCGTCGGCGATATGCGAGAATCCCTCCCC
>DJVN01000283.1:167-3144 GCA_002441205.1 Syntrophaceae bacterium UBA6255
TCAGAGAGTTCTTTCTTGATTTCTGCCGGTGTTTTCTTCATGCTGGCACCTCCGCCGTGTTACCACTTGGGCGATTTTCATCTATAGCTTGAAGGCAGAATTCAGCCTTTTCGCCGATAATCTGAGCAATGGCTAAGAGCTCACTACTCCACTCATNNTGCATGAATCTGAAACAAAGCCCTTTCAATGCCGTCCACAACGCTTTCGCATATTACTCCTTTTTCTTTTTTACTCATTGCTCATCCTCCTCATTAAAAAAGCCCGAAGATTTTTCCCGGCCATGAGGGACCGCCCGCAACGTCGCCATTGCGGGAATCTTCGAGCAGTTTGAATTTTTCTTTTTCTCATGGTTCGGAAAATTGTTTATTTGCGTATTGCTTTATAACCGTATTTACTTATTGTCAAGCATTATTTATTGACTTTTATATTTAATCATTTTATAAGAGTTCCATGAAAGAACGAAAACCCTTCACAACAAGCCTGAATACGATGATCCTCAAGGACGTTAAAAAGCTCGCCATCGACCTTGACCGTGGCATCAATGACATCCTTGAGGAAGCCATGAAAGACATCCTCAAGAAATACGAAAACCCCCGGCCCGAAAAGAAATAAAGCTTATCAACGCCCCATCAAGGAATATTTGCAACTAAAAATCAGTTTGCATTTTGTAATGCTTTCTGGCATAAGAAATCCATGAACGCGAAACAAAAAAAGACCCTGTCCATGATCTTTGAGAAGCCAACAAGATCGGATATCCATTGGCAGGAAAGCGTTTCGTTGCTTCTGGGGATCGGCGCCATCATGAAAGAGGGAAAGGGGTCTCGTGTAAGGTTCAAGTACCGTGATTACAGTCTTCATGTCCATGCGCCGCACCCGGGAAAGGTCATAGCGAAAGGTGCGGTGGAGGCTATACGGGAGTTTTTGACAGACATAGGAGTTGCACCATGAAAAATATTTTACAGTACAAAGGGTACACCGGAAATGTTCAATTTGATCAAGATGATATGCTTTTCTACGGCCGAGTCATAGGGATGAGAAAGGCTATTATCGCCTACGAGGGAAAGACAGTTGACGATCTTGTGAAGGATTTCCAGGCCGGCGTTGACGATTATCTCGATATGTGCGTCGAAGAGGGCAGGGAACCCGAAAAACCCTTTAAAGGCACATTCAATATCCGTCTCGATCCTGACCTTCATGAGAGACTCGTAAAGGGTGCCTTAAGTGAAGGTGTCACGCTCAATGCTTATATCAAAGACGTGCTGGCCCATGCCGTTTCTGATCACCATGCTTAAAGGGTCACGTTTTCCCTTTTCAGCGCTTTTATGACCTTCTCGCGCAAGACGCTGAGTTCATATTCAAGTCCATCGGCAACAAAATCAAAGAAGGGATTATTGTCGCTGAAAAGAAAATCTCGTGCACCGGCTGTGTGCTCATCGCCGCGCTTTAGTGCAGAGAAAGCCGATAAAAATACAGCAAGCCACAGAAGATATACTCCATCTTTACTGTTACCGGCGCGGATCGCGTTGTGTCATTTATACGATAAGTCTCCCGGTTTCTTTTATTTCTTTGAGCATGACGTGGAATTTATCCAGCATTCGCGTAACCCCGCGGCCGTCCTTATCGCCAAAAAATGGCCCCATGTATTGAGGTGAAGAAGCAGCTGGCCGACAATCGTCAAGCCGTAGCAGACCGCTACCAAACGGGCCTGCCTGTATAAAACCGCCCGAATTTGACGGCCCGGCCTTGGCCCAGCGAGCGTTGCGCTCCCTGAGCGCCATCTCTTCCATGCGCCCCGCCTGCAGGCGTCCCTCCATTTCTCCGAAATCAAACTGTTGTTTTGCCGCAAGCTTGATGGCACGATGCCCTTTCAGGGCGCTTATTTCGTGCTCATTTAGTGGCAATCCCAGCTTAGCTTTTCTGGTTAGCTCGTCAAAATCATACGCTACTTCCATTTCATGATCCTCCTTTTTTCTTGAAATAAATGTCGTCTTCTTTCGATGTGGTGATCCCGCTGCGTTCTTCTTGTCGCCGGATTTCACGTAATTGCCGTTCGTCTTCCTTGATCGCGTCCTTGAGTTCGCCCTTTTTAAACTCTTGATGATTGAAATACGTTTTCACGCTTTTATCTCCTTCCGATTTTGTTTGTTTTCCGCGTCCGGGCCAAAGGAGTCAATATTTTTCAGCTCTTCTTTCAGTTTTTTAACGTCCTCCTGCCGCTCCTGGACCCAGGTTTCCTCTTGCTCTTTTATCTTTGACATTTGCTCCCGATAGAGGCGCTCTAATTCCTCGTCTTTGATTACTTCGGGAAGATCAGGCGGTGGAGGTTCCGGTTGGATTTTCGATAATTCGATTTTAAGGACTTCTGGAAGAGGCAATCCCAATAGGTTGATGCGATACGCCGCCTCTCGCGCCGTCATTTTCCCTGAAAGAACGCCATTTAAAAGGTTTTTGGCATCCTTGGAAACAGCAGGAGTTGTGTCACTGAATAACTTGAGATATCGCCCCAGCAGCTCAAGATTTTCCTTTTTGCCGGAAAGTTTGAATTTGATTTTCTTGATTGGTTTTGCTCCATCTCCAGCCCCTTCAATGCCTTCTTCAAAGCTCAATTCCTGAATTGCGGTTGCCTGATCGCGTGTGATCCTTGAGAGATCAACATAGGCAGTTCCATCTTTTTGAATGGTTATGTAATCAAACATGTTGGCAAAGGCCATCTTTGCAATTTCGTGCAAAACTGTTTCGCTGGTGATTTCGAGTTTGCTTAATCGCTGACCAATGTATCTATGAATGTTTGCCAGAATGTCAGCATTTGTCAGCATTCTCGCGCCGTTTCTTCGCGCAACATTTTCGCTCACGCGGTACCCTGCACGCAGGTAAGCCTTCGTTGCGTTCATGTCCACAAGATATTCGCGGACAAAAAGCTTTTGTCGAATGGTTAATTTCCTTTTCATTGCTTTGCCTGCTTTTGAAGTTCCTTCCT
>DJVN01000260.1 GCA_002441205.1 Syntrophaceae bacterium UBA6255
TTTTTAAGGCAAAGAGCAAAATGATGGTGTTAAAAAAAATATTCGTAAAATATATATTCATCATACTGGTTTTATCAATAGTTGCCTGCGGCGGTTTGAATTTTAATCTGCTGGCGCCCGAGGCAATAGATTTTCATCCGCAAAGGATTGCCTTGTTTCCAATAGAAGTCTGGAATCATAAGGATGCCGATTCCAGAAAAATTGTTGAAGAAGTTGTCAAGAGTGTATTAATTAAAAAGAAATTGTATTTCGAGGTTACGGATGTTGAAAACTTTCAAAAACAGGTTCTTGCCAATCAAGAATTGAAACAAGCAAAAGACGAGTATCTTTCCAAACAACGACTACTGGATTTTTATGATGCTACTTTAAGCAGGAAAATTGGAGAATTAACTCAAATTGACGCTTTTTTGCTATTATCCGTTGACGAATGGAAATATACCGAACAGGGTGATAAAAAAATGGCGCAGGTTGGCTTGACCATGGAAATGTATGATGTGGCTACGGGTAAATTGATGTGGAAAGCGAGTCATGCCATAGTAAAAGAATATATGTTAATAAAACCCGCATTACCGGATATTGCCCGTGACGTTGCTAGTAAGATGGCGAATTACATGCCTCATTAAGCGGATGCAAAAATTGAAATAATATTTTATGGAGAAATACAATGAAAGAAGAAGTTCAGAAAGCGATTGATACCATAAGGCCGAGCTTACAGGCTGACGGCGGTGATGTGGAACTTGTCGAGGTCACTGACGACGGGATCGTCAAAGTTAAATTAACCGGCGCCTGCCGGGGTTGTCCCATGTCTCAGATGACCTTGAAAATGGGTATAGAAAAAGTCATTAAGCAACAAATACCGGCTGTAAAGGAAATCATAGCTGTTTAAAATAATTTATGGTCATAACGGCGGGTAATTTTTGATGAACAATATATTGCCTGACAGATGATTTGTCGGGGAATTATATTTTTGAAATAATTATTTAAAAAGGAGCAAAAAGATTATGGCATATGTGATTAATGATGAGTGTATCGCTTGCGGTTCATGTGAAAGTGAATGTCCCAAAGGAGCAATTTCCGAAGGCGAAGACAAGTATGTTATCGACCCTAAGCTTTGTGATGACTGCGGAAGCTGTGCCGAGCAATGTCCGGTTGAAGCAATCGTTCCCGGTGACGGGAAATAATTTGTTTACGAAAAAAAAGAGCTGGGAATAAATCTTGTCTTGGGCTGATTATTCCCAGCTTTGTTTATTGATGGTTTTAACATTTCCGCTTCAGATAACCATTATAATTTAAAAAAGATTAACATTAACATCACGTGTCTGCAAAGAAGGATTACATTGAGAAAAAAATTCATTACTTTTGAGGGTATCGAAGGTTCGGGAAAATCAACCCAGATCAAGCTTGTTGCCGAATATCTTATTCCCAAGAGCGTTTCTTTAATTGTTACCCAGGAACCTTCCGGTACGGACATCGGCCGAAAAATCGGGAATATCCTCTTTAATCGGGAACACCATCATCTCTGCGCGGAAACGGAAATGTTTTTGTTTTGCGCAGCCCGCGCCCAGCATGTTCGTGAGGTGATTATACCGGCGCTGGAGCAAAATAAAATTGTTTTATGCGATCGTTTTTCCGACGCCACATATGCTTATCAGGGTTTCGGGCGTGGTATCGATCATGATATGATCAAGTTGATCAATGATTATTCTGCCATGCTGTTAAAACCGGACCTGACTTTATTGTTTGATTTGCCGGTTGAAATCGGACTGAAAAGGGCGACGGAACGGAATAATCAATTAAAAGACCCTGCCGCGGCTGATCGTTTTGAAAGAGAAAAATTTGATTTCCACACGCGTATTCGAGAAGGTTACCTTGATATTTCCAGAAAAGAACCTGAGCGTTTCCAGGTGATTGACGCCAACCGCGATGTTGATGTTATTCAGGAAGAAGTACGCCGCTGTATAAGTGATTTTATTAATCTGTGACATGAATCTTTAAATAAATGTCTTTGAATTATGTCATTTGGCGATATTTACGGTCATGAAAAGAAAATAGAAATTCTCCAAAAAACTCTGGCTCAAAAGCGGACAGGGCACGCGTATCTCTTTAGCGGCATTCCGGCCATCGGCAAGAAAACTTTAGCTCTGGAATTTATCAAAGCCATCAACTGCGAAAAAGTTGAGTCTCTTGTCGATTCCTGCGGCGAATGTGCTTCCTGCCGGAAAATTCAGCACGAAAGTCATCCCGATGTCTTTTTTGTTCAAGCCGAGGGCCAATTTATTCGCATCGCCTCCATTCGTCAAATTCAGGAAAGGACCAAATGTAAGCCCCTGGAAGCAAGAAGAAGAGCTTTTATTATTGATGATGCGGATAAAATGAATGAAGAGGCGGCCAATTCTCTTTTAAAAATGCTTGAAGAACCTTCTTTAGTCAATATTTTGATTCTGGTCACAGCCAGGCCATATTTCATGCCCCAGACGATTATTTCCCGCTGCCAGCACTTGCGCTTCAATCCATTGAGTTCTGAAACAGTGGTCAGATTTCTTGTCAATGAGAAGAGTATGGATCATAGTAAAGCAATTCTTCTGGCTGCGCTATCCGGAGGTTCAATTGGCAATGCATTAGAATTGCATAAAGATGATATTTTTGCCTATCGGACGGAGTTGTTCAATTTACTCGCTGCGGCGAACAAAAAAGATCCTTTCAGTTTGATTAACCTGGCTTCTTGTCTGGGAAGAAAAAAAAAGGATGTCAGACAGGGGTTGAATATTATGAATGCTTTCTTTCGCGATATTCTTGTTTTTAAAGAAGTTAGAAACAACGCAGTGTTAATTAATCGGGATTATTGTTCTTTTATTGCGGCTTGTGCCGAACGGTTATCCTGTGAGCAAATCCTTCAGAATATGGAACAGATTGAAAAAGCGGAGTATGTAATAGGACAGAATGTCAATAAATCATTGACTTTAGAAACGATGGCATTTAAGTTAAACTACTAAATGAAGGTAGGGAAAAATTGCTTGTAAATATTATCGGAGTCAAATTTAAAAAAGAAGGCAGAGTATATAATTTCAACGCTGCAGATCTGATCTTGCATAAAAATGATCAGGTTATCGTTGATACCGATAACGGCCTTGCTCTTGGCGTTGTTGCCACGGATGTCAAAAGATACCAGCCATCAGAAGTTCCTGCCAATCTGAAAAAAATTGTTCGTAAAGTGACGGCTGAAGACATTCACATAAAGAAAGAAAACGATATTCTCGAGAATGAAGCTTGGAAATTTTGCATGGAAAGAATCCAGAAAAGAGAGCTTTCCATGAAACTGGTTGACGTGGACTGCCTTTTTGAAAAAAATAAAATAATATTTTATTTTACCGCAGAAAGCAGGGTCGATTTTCGCGAGCTTGTCAAGGATCTTGTGCAAAAATTCAAAATGAGGATAGAGCTTAAACAGATTGGCGCCCGTCAGGAAACACGCATGATCAAAGGCATTGCCGTTTGCGGCCGGATGGTGTGCTGTGCCGGGATACTACAGAATCTGGACAGGGTGACGGTGAAGATGGCCAAGGAACAAAGCATGTCTCTTAACCCGGAAAAAATTTCCGGGTTGTGTGGTCGTTTGATGTGCTGTCTGGCCTTTGAATATGACGGATATGCGGGTAAGAAAAAATCTCACAAACCTGCCAAGGCTCATGGTGGAGACGTTCATACAAAGGAAGAAAAACAGACGTTGGATCTGGAAAAATTGGATGAAATTGATAATTTTCAGTAATGGATTGGAGAAGCTATTGATATGCCAAATTCGTTTTATATAACGACCCCTATTTATTACGTCAATGCTTCGCCACACATCGGGCACGCCTACACGACCATTGTCGCCGATGTTCTGGCCAGATATCATCGGATGATTGGCGATAAAACTTTTTTTGTCACCGGAACTGACGAGCACGGCGACAAAATTGCGGAAGCGGCACAGAAAGCAGGAATAACGCCTAAAGAATACGCGGATAAAATAAGCGCGCAATTTCGCGCTCTTTGTCCCGAGCTTTCCATTTCCAATGATTACTTTATCAGAACAACCGATAATAACCATATTGAAACAGTCCGTTATATTCTGCAAAAAGTATACGATGCCGGCGATATTTATTTTGGCAGCTACGGCGGTTACTATTGCTTCGGATGTGAAAGATTTTTAACAGAGAAGGAAATCCTTGACGGGAAATGTCCGGAACACGGGAGAGAACCGCAGTATATTGAAGAAAAAAATTATTTTTTCAAAATGAGCAAATATCAGGATTGGCTCATTGATCATATCAAAAATAATCCTGATTTTATCCGGCCGGAAAGATATAAAAATGAAGCCCTGGCTTTCCTGCGTGATCCTCTGGAAGATCTCTGCATTTCCCGCCCCAAGACACGATTGGAATGGGGCATTACGCTGCCTTTTGATGAAAATTACGTAACCTATGTCTGGTTTGACGCCCTGATTAATTACGTGACGGCTCTGGGTTATCCTGATGGGGAAAATTTTAAAACGTTCTGGCCGGCGGCTGAGCATCTGATTGCCAAAGATATTTTAAAGCCACACGGTATTTACTGGCCGACAATGCTTAAAGCGGCGGGGATCGAACCTTATCGGCATCTGAATGTTCACGGTTACTGGAATTCGGATCAGAGCAAGATGTCCAAGAGCCTCGGCAATATCGTCCGCCCGCTGGATTTGAAAGATAAATACGGTCTGGACGCGTTTCGTTATTTTCTTTTGAGGGACATGGTTTTCGGTCTGGATTCCAATTTTTCTGAAGAAGCCTTTGTTCAGAGACTGAATTCGGATTTGGCCAATGATTTGGGCAATCTGGTCAGCCGGACTATTACTATGGCCATTAAATATTGTGACGGCAAAGTGCCGGAAATCAGCCCTGGAGATGAAAATTCTGTACTTTGTGACGCTTCGCTGAGAACTGTTGCTGAGGTTGAATCAAGTTTCAAAGAGTTGTCCCTGCATAAAGCCCTGATTGCCATCTGGGATTTCATTAATATCACCAACAAGTACATCGTCGAGAACGAACCGTGGACGCTGGGAAAAAATCCTGCAAATAATGAAAAACTGACGGCGATTATGTACAGGCTGCTTTCGGCATTGCGTTCAATAGCCATTCTTATTTCACCTTTTATGCCACAGACTACGGCAAACATTCTGCAACAGATTGGAGCGACTGAAGATAAAAATCTGAATCTGGACAGCATAAAAAGGAATGATGTTTTGAAAGCGGGGAGTCCCTTGACGCGGGAAGAATCACTTTTCCCGCGCATCGTTCAGGAGAAAGGAAATGCGCCACCGGATAAGAAAAAATCCGTCATGGATTTGAAACCAGAGATTGATTACGAGGAATTCGCAAAAGTGGATTTACGTGCGGCGAAAATTCTGGCGGCGGAAGCAGTGCCTAAATCCAACAAGCTTTTGAAACTTAAGGTTGATATCGGAGAAGAACGCACGATCATCGCCGGTATTGGCAAGGATTATACTCCGGATCAATTAGTAGGCAGACAGATATTGGTTGTGGCCAATTTAAAACCGGTGAAACTGATGGGCGTGGAATCTTATGGAATGCTTCTGGCTACTGATACGGATCAAGGACTGACTGTTTTGACTTTTGACCGTGAAGCAAAAACAGGCGGGAAAATCAGGTAGCCGCTCTTCTTGGAAGAAGAGCGGATTTTTTTACAGCTTTACACCTAATCTTTGAGCAGTTTTTCAATAGCAGCAGGATCAAATCCTTCCACAACCTGACCTTTGATGTAAAACAAGGGCGTGGCCTTTACTCCAATTTGTGATGCCAGCTTCATGTGGGTTTTGACAGTTTCGTCAACTTTCTTTTCGGTGCAGGCGGCAAGCTGAATATTATCAAGCTTTCCGCTCAGAGCATCTTCGTAAGCCTTGACGGCATCTTTTGCGCATAAAATGTATTTAGTCTTTTCTGCCGATTTTTGAGACAGTGGAAAAAAGAAAGCATAGATGGTTACGTCTTTGCGCTCAGCAAAATATTTATAGGATTCACGGCAAAAGTGACAATGAAGGTCAATGAATTCCACGACGGATGTTTTTCCATGGCCGATTTTTAAGGCACTTTCCAGAGACAAATTAGCCATCTTTTGCGCCATCTTTTTGTTATAACTTTCTTTGGTGATATTTATTCCGTTTTTGGAAATCATAGGGCCGATAATGATTACATCATCTTTGGGTATGAAATAATAAATCTGATTTCCCGTATAGACTTCGTATAATCCTTTAACCTCCGTTGGAGTTATACTTTCAAAATTATTTTTGGGGAAACTTGTCTTGAATTGGTCTTCAATAGATATGGATACATTTTTGGCTGGGGTTGTTGGCGCTTTCTTAGCTGTCTGCGCAGCTACATTTTTTACTTCGGGCGCTTTTTTAGCGGCTGGTGCTGCTTCCTTTTGGGCAAATACACAAACCGGAAAAATAAAAAAAATAAATAATGTAACTGCAATGATTTTTTTCACAACCTTCCTCCTTATTCCTTGTTTTTTAAAAGTATAAATTTTATCCGTAATGCTGTCAAGTTCGGTAAAAAAATT
>DJVN01000061.1 GCA_002441205.1 Syntrophaceae bacterium UBA6255
CATAAATGAGTTCACGAACCGTCATTGGATATAGTATCTTTCATTGATAAGACATTTTTCTTTTTTCTCTTCATTTTTAAGCGTAAGGCGGCTTTTATATTAAGGGGATGGCCTTCCTTCATTGTTAGAATATATATCATCTTATGGAAATATCCAACTGGCGAATATTTTCCTTAACCGTTGGTGGCCTAATATGGTTTTAATGAAACATGATAGTTATTCTTATGGTAATTTGACAATCATAAGAATATTTTCCCATAGCGGGACATGACGTTGTCCATATGATATGATATGGTTGTCCCAAAAGAGGGAGAGAAAAATGAAAAAGAAGTCTGATGCTCCGGTTAATTTATCAATAGATAATCAAATTGTGGCCTATCGACTTGATAAAGTAATGACCGATATGCTGCGCAGTATAGCAAGTAAATTAAAGGTTACCGTTTATTGGGCGGATTGTGTCAGCGATTTAATCGCCGTTCAGGCTTTTATGAATATAGTAAATCCCTTGAATCTGAGGGAAGACGAAACGGATGAGATATTCCAATGGTTTTCGTTTTTGGAAGAGGCTGGTGACTCGAATGCCCTGTGTATTCTTTTCACATCAGCGCCGGCATTTAGAATATCCAACAAGGTTAAAAAATACATTCTCAAAACTCCCGCAGTCATTGACGATGATTATCTGAAATTAAAAATCCTCAACAAAAGGGCTTCAGCTGCCCGGCACAGCAGCCAACATCGGAGTTACGACCGTAAGATATTTCGCATTCTACGTATTCTTAAGGTACTGAAAACCCAGAAAGTTCTGCATATCGAAGACATGTGTAACGACTTCAATGTGACCTCAAAGACAGTAAAAAGAGATATTGAACTTCTGAATGCTCTCGGAGAAATCATTGAATATGACAGAAGTAAAAAGGGTTATGTGCTTGCCTGTCCGGAGGGCCTTGTTTATGATGATTAATAAACATAGAAGTGAATGAAATATAAATTTTGAAATATTGACAAAGGAGATGCCCCTATGAGTGTAAATAACATGCCTGAATATCACGAGCTTTTTCAGGGAGAGGGCGGTGCTGTTACTCTTAAAGTACGATTTGCTGAGCCGCAAAAAATAAAGGATCGTTCTTTCCCATCAAAAAATATTTATTGGCAAGATGTCCTGCGTTTATTTGGCGGACCTGATGGGATGCCATACGAAAAAATGAACTTTGATGAATGGACGTTTACACTGAAAAAAATTGAAATCGAACCAAGCAAACGCCAAGTAACCCTGGTAATCCTATAATGAAAATTATCATCCATCGTGGTGCCCAGGAAATCGGAGGCACCTGCATTCAACTCTCGACTGCAACAACTACGATCCTTCTGGATCTGGGGTTGCCACTTTCAGCGGAGAGCAAGAACCTTGACGTGGCCTCGTTCAGACCCGATGCGGTTCTGATCAGTCACCCACACCAGGATCATTTCGGCCTTATCGATGCCCTTGACGCGTCTGTGCCCGTGTATATCGGAGAGTTGGGAAAACACTTGATTGATGCAACACGAATGCTGCTGGGCAACAAACTGCATGTCAACGATTTTCGTTATTTCAAAAGCTGGCAACACTTTTCGGTGGGGGATTTTACCATCACACCCTATCTCGCCGATCATTCCGCCGCCGATGCCTATGGCTTTCTGATCGAGGCTGAAGGAAAGAGGGTGTTCTATAGCGGCGATTTTAGGGCACATGGCAGAAAGTCAGTCCTTTTTGATAATATCATTAAGAACCCGCCTAGGAATATTGATCTGCTCTTTATGGAGGGAACCATGCTGGAGCGCAGTAATGACCAATTCCCAACGGAAAAAGCTGTTGAACAAAGAATATATGAAACGATCAAAGACCAGAGAAATATCTCTTTTCTTATTTCATCTTCCCAGAACATTGATCGGATTGTGTCGGCTTACCGGTCCTGCAAGCGGGCGCACAAGACCTTGGTTATCGACATCTACACGGCTTGGGTACTTGAGCAGTTCAAGCTCGTATCCGACAGTGTGCCGAATATGGAATGGGAACCGGTGAAGATTTACGCTTCTTATAGCCAAAACGAAAAGCTGAAGAAACATCCAGACTTTTTCGGCGATTTCCGTAAGCATCTATATGGGTATCGCATCCATAAGGATGAAATCCAAGCCAAACCCGAAAATTACTTGTTTTTGGGGAAGATGTCGCATTTCATAATCATTGATTTGTATAAAACAGCAAAACTTGTAAATGTTATTTACTCACAATGGCTCGGCTATCTTTCATACTCGAACAATGAGTATTATGGTGCCGAAGCCATAGCAGCATACCGGAATGATCCACAAGTCAACTTTGTCTATGCACACACCAGCGGTCATGCGACGGTTACAGATTTACAGACGTTTGCCGGGGCGCTGAAGCCGAAAATGCTGGTGCCGGTGCATACGGAATATGGGGATAAGTACCGAGATCTGTTTTGTAATGTTAAAATTGTTGCGGATAATCAGATTCTGGATCTTTGACTATCGGAGGTGGGAATGATGACTTTGCTTCAACAGATTGAGGGACATTGGACGAATCAAGCAGACGACATAGCGGCCAAATGGGCTAAAAAGCTTAAGGACAATGAAAGTACGGTCCGGGAGTCGGCAAAGAAATTTCATGAGTGGCACCCTCTCCATGTCTACCTGTCTGTTACACGGGCAATGAATGCGAGTATATCTTTTTCATTACGCTACCAAGGCCAGGAAGTGGCTAGCCTCTCTGTGAACGGTGATGATGTACATCTCGTGATTTCATCTAAAACTGCCGAAAACAACAAGGAATACTTTGGCATCATCAACAAACCGGGGGAATTCCTTTGGCGAGGTAAAGATGCCGCTGAGTTCAGGAAGCAGTTCAAGAATCCCAATCGTCTTAATGGAAAAGGCAGGGTTCCAGAGCACAGAGTCGAATCGGAGTTTCTGAAGCAAATGTCCGATGATACAAGCAGAAAATTTGCTGGAACGCTAAAAAATATCCAGCCAGTTTTGTGGGCCGGCTGCCCTTTCCAGTTTCCACTTCCCATTTCTGGCAATACAGGTGTGCCAAAGCCCGGCAAAGGGAATATCGATATCCTTGCCCGGCGGGGCACCGGTAAGGGGACAAGGATTTCCATCTGGGAGCTCAAAAAGCCTAGCACGACGGCCCACGCAATTGAACAGACTTACATCTATTCGGTAACGCTCATAAAGATGCTGCGATCAAAGCCTTGGGGGGATTTTTGGTGCAATAACATCATCGGATTCAAAGGGAAGGTGCCGGACAAGCTCAGCATTGAAAGTGTTGTTGCGGTAAGCATCAAGAGTGAGCGCAACCTAAGTGCTTTCGCTGCAAAGCTACAGGAGTTTAAGGCGAAGAACTCTCTCAATGTTGGGAATGATAGTATAAAGCTCTTTGTGGCTCACTACCAGGAAGGCCCGCCAATGGTAGTAGATATGCAGGAGATATGAAAACGGATTACTTCTTGGAGAAAACGGAGACAACATTTTCATGAGTGAAATTGAATTCTGGATAGGCGTTGATCTGGACGGCACGCTGGCCGAGTATCATGGATGGATCGGAATCCATCATATCGGGAAAGCGATTACACCGATGGTTGAACGTGTTCAGCGCTGGATAGGCGAAGGGAAGAAGGTCAAGATTTTTACCGCACGAGCTTCTGAAGGACCAGCGGCGATAGAATTCATTCATGCCTGGCTCGACAAACAAGGGCTCCCAAAACTTGAAGTCACCAATGTCAAAGATTTCGGCATGACTGAATTGTGGGACGATCGCTGTGTTTCAATAGCGACGAATACGGGGCAGATAAAAAATCACGCTATTTGATGGATGGGAAAAATGACGAGCGCAAAAGCCGATTTTGTTCATCTTCATGTCCATACGACTTACAGTCTGTATGACAGCACCATTCGTATTGATGACCTTATTGAAAAAACGAAGGAATATCAGATGCCGTCCATTGCCATAACCGATCATGGAAATCTTTTCGGCGCCATAGAATTTTATCAGCAGGCCCAAAAAGCCGGGATCAAACCCATTATCGGCTGCGAGCTGTATGTTGACCCAAGGAGTCGGTTTGATAAGTCTTCCCCCTGTATTAAAGAATCTTCTCGCCATCTTATCGTTCTCGTCAAAAACATGCAGGGATATAAAAATCTCCTGAAGCTCACCACGGCGGGCTATCTTGAGGGTTTCTACTATCACCCACGGGTGGATAAAGAACTCCTTCAGCGTTATTCTGAAGGCCTGATTGCAACAAGCGCTTGCCTGCACGGGGAGGTTGCCTCATATCTCCTGAAGGGTGATCGCAACGCCGCTATAAAAGCCGTCCGCGAATACCAGGATATCTTCGGTGAAGGGAATTTCTACCTTGAAATCATGGAAAACGGTTTGCCGGAACAACAAATCGCCAATGAAGGCATTCTGGAAATCAGCCGCCTTCTGTCCATTCCTGTTGTCGCAACCAACGACTGTCATTATCTTCAGGCCGATGATGCAGAGGCCCATGAGGTGCTTCAATGCATCCAGGCGGGAAACATCCTTGAAGACAAGGAACAGATACGTCCTAAAACGAATCAGTTTTATCTACGATCACCAGCAGAGATGAAGCGGTTTTTCTCTCATAGTCCCGAAGCTATCTCCAATAGCGTTGCGATTGCGGACAAATGCAACCTGTCTCTCGAATTAGACTGTCCTCGCCCTCCCCAATTCCAATTGAAGGATGGGAGTGCCCTTGATGAATGCTTGGCAAAAATCGCTTACGAAGGACCCAACAGGATGCTGCCCGCCATCACTACAGATTTCTCTCCGGAAAGGCGTGATTACATCTTCCGGTATGTCACGGAGAAATACGGTATTGACCATGTAGCCAAGATTATCACCTTCAGGAAAATGAGGGCGAAATCTGCTATTCGCAACGTTGGTAGCACTTTGAATATTCCCTGTGCAGACGTTGATGCCATCGCAAAAATGTTTCCCAATGCTTTCAATATCTCTCTAGAAGACGCTTTAAACATGGAACCTCGTTTGAGAAAAGCGGCAAGAATAAGTGAACGCACACTAAAACTTCTCTCACTTTCCTTGGCGCTAGTGGGTTTGATCAGTCACACATCCACCAATGCCGCTGGTATGGTCATTTCCGAGAAGCCTCTTGTTGACATGGTTCCCTTATGCCTTAATTCTGAAAATGATCTTGTCACCCAGTATTCCATGATCGATCTTCAAAATATGGGGCTTTCGATACTCAAATTCTTCTCTAATGCAAGGTAAGCGGTTTCAATACTTAATCCGCAGCTTCTATGCATGTAAATGTGGACGTTCGATTTTTTCACACACCCCATTTGAGAAATACTGCCTTTCAATTTTTTAAGTGTAAATCAGCTTTCATATTGAGTAGGATAGTTTTCAAATGCATTCCGGCAATTTCTAAATGGGGTAATGTCTCGCCCCGAAGATAGCGCGGCCGACGCGGATGA
>DJVN01000237.1 GCA_002441205.1 Syntrophaceae bacterium UBA6255
TTCTGTTTTCCATCAGATATTTGAAAGCATTGGCCTGGCGCAGTTCGGCAACCCAGGGCTTGCCGTTTTTATCTTTTTCAAATCCGTTTTCTTTAAACCATCGTGTGACAAGTTCCGCCCGTTCGTGGCATATGGCCGGTTTTGTTTTCAGGTGTATGTCGAGAAAATTTTTGACCCGGGGAAAATCTTCAAGGGAATATTGAGCCAGATAGGGGTCGTTCAGAAACCGTACACCCGGATCGACATTGACGGCCTTGATCTGGCGGGGTTTTCGGGTTTCGATACAGTATCGGGATGCTTTTTCTGCATCGTATTTCCGGTTTTCTGTTTTGGCTTCTTTCTTGAGTTTCGCAATCTGGATCTGTTTCAAAAGGAGCGAAAGATACAGATTAATCAACTGCAGATAGCCGAGGTTCCCAATCGTGATCAATCTGTTTTCCATGAGCGCCAACATCAACTTGTTGGGCGGTTGCGTGGCGGCTTCCTTAAGGGCGTTTTCATCCACGAATATCAATTGCGAATCTAGGGTTTCCGGAATATTTTTCAACACGGTAACCTTGCCGTTTTCGAAACGCATGGCCTGCTCGACACTGCCGTTTTCCGTTTTTATGCCGAACGTGAAATTAAGCCAGCCGTCATCGCTTTTCAGATATTGGTTCAGCGACGGACGATTGTTGAAATTCAAGGCAACGAATTTGAAAAAAAGATTGGCTAACGTATTGGCGTAACTTTTTTTTGAATTATGCTGCAAAGCCTGCATCGTGTTCCTCCAAATAATCCCGTTTTATTCCATTTAAAAAAGCGTTTTTCCTTCATCCAAGCTTTCTTTAAGCTTCATGAAACTTTCAATCATATCTGAAGTTCGATCCTTGATAAAACCTTCCACATTATCGGTGACCTCGTGAAATAAACGGCTGTTGTTCAGGGTGATCAGACCGTGCAGATCAGACCAGAATTTAATGACCTGATACAAAATAAAATGGTATTTTTTCTTTCCTTTCGCGGAAATGTAATTGTTGAGGGGCTCCATAAAAAGAGACAGACATTTTAAAGCGTTTTGTTTTTCGGTATGGGCGAGAGGTTCTATATCAGTGCCTACATAGTCCAGATATTTGGGTGTGTGTAAATTGAACATGATATCGTAGTAGCTGGGATTGGTCAGCCCGAATTCAATATACGCGAGAATCATAGCCTTGAATCTGTTTTCCATGTTGTTCAGATGCGCTGAACGTTTTATCAGCAGATCATAAAGTTTTTCGAATCCTCTGATCCGGATCATCAGGTTTATTTCATCTTTGTTGGTATAATAATTATAAATGGTTGTGGCAGTGACACCCAAGCGGGAAGCTATTTTACGCAAACTGAGATTATTAAATCCTTCCTCAATAATGATGTGAAGAGCCGTATCCAGGATCCTTTCCCTGGTATTTTCTATTATTTCTTTGGTCATCGGTTTTTTGGGCATGAGTTGCTCCTGCATTACAAAATTACGGTGTTAACTTAACAGTGTTAATTATAAAAGTCAAGATTAATTTTGACGGAAATTGCAAAATTCTTCCGGTATGGAATATTATCTTAAGATTTTGAAATTATTGATTTTATGGCTGGGGAACAAGGATTCGAACCTTGATAAACGGAGTCAGAGTCCGGTGTCCTACCGTTGAACGATTCCCCAGCATGATATCAAAAAGAACGCCTTATTGCCGGTTTATTCTAGACCAAGATGCTTCAGGCGGGCGTGAATATAATGTTAATGACAATTTATGTCAATAAATTTTCTGCATAATTTTATACAATAAAATTTTATAGGTTATTTTGAACAGGGAATAGCCGATTTTGAAAAATTGTATTTCCTGAGCATTGCATTATCTGTGCGATTTCATGTTGTGAAGTTGCTGCTTTTGACTGATGCTCATAAGATCAGTGGAAGAAAGAATGCCTTTTTTAATAAAGTATTCACCAAAAGGCTGCTGAAGTTTTTTCTGCTTTCCGACAAGTGCAAGTTGCTCGAAACCGGAAATATAACCGATACGAAGCGCGCATTCTCCAAATTTTTCATCGAACGTTCGAATGTTTAATATTCTTAAGACATCATGGTATGAAATTAACCCCCAGGTTACGGCTATTTGTCCGATGAGGGGACGTTGGCGTCTCTGCCAGCAAATGGCTTCAATAAGCGTTTTCCAAGAAATCTGGCCGGAGTAATATAGAAACTGGCCAAGCATGAGATTGTCATTTGGGATACTGCCGCTATAGAAATGATCGGCATGTTTTTTATTGTGATGAGCTTTTTTTTGTCCGGTCTTGTACTGCGTGTTTTGATGAAACGAGCTTTTTGGAGATGGATTTGAATAATTTTGTTTTGTTCTGAATTCATCAAAGATGGAAGCGCTAATCGTGTCTTCACTTCGTGTTTCAACAAAAGAAAGAAGTCTTTCATAAGCCTGTCGCACATTTATAAATTCAGCATTCAAATCTCCAGCAAAAGTCCCAAGCGCTTTTGCCCGGTCGGGATGGGTTTCCAAAGCTCTTTTTCTGAAGGCTGTTTTAATACCGATGGGCTGAAGGCATTCCAGAAAGTCAGGGGATATTTTTGCCTCATGTCCGAATATTGTTTCACATGCTTGAAAGAGTTCTGATGAAGAGGTTTGATTGATGAACATGAACAAATTCCTCTTGGATTTTACTTTGTGAAACTATCAATATGCGTTGAAATTAGCAAGGGGAAAAACCGAATCAATAAAAAAACCCAACCTTGGGGGTTGGGTTTTTTTATTCTGGCTCCCCAGCGCGGACTCGAACCACGGACATGCTGGTTAACAGCCAGCCGCTCTACCGACTGAGCTACTGGGGAATATTTAATTTTTGCTCGGGCTACATAATACAAGAACGAGCGGATGTCAACCTCAATTAAATATTTATATAAAATTAAAAATTAATCCGTCTATTCCGTAAAAAACTAAATTGTTCTAATACTCTCTTTGCAGAGTTCCCCGCGGCTTGCCGCGTGGGATGAATGCATGCCTTGCCGAGGGGGTTATAAGGGGGAGCGGAGCGTCCCCCTTATCCGCATAGGCCGATGCGTGACAATGTGATATACGACCGGCATGACACTGAGAAGAACGAGTCATGCGGTCTACGATAC
>DJVN01000083.1 GCA_002441205.1 Syntrophaceae bacterium UBA6255
GCGAAGGCGCGGTTAATATCGGCGAACCACTGATTGATACGGGTGATGCCGGGAATCTGGAAGTCCGGGTGGAAGTTCTTTCTTCGGACGCCGTCAAAATTAAAAAAGGAACACATGTTTTGTTCAAGCGCTGGGGGAACGATGAGCCGCTGACCGGCATAGTCCGGCTGATCGAACCGGCAGGATTCACGAAGGTATCAAGTCTGGGAGTGGAAGAGCAGAGAGTTCTGGTGCTTGCGGATATTACGTCGCCCAGAGAAAAATGGAATGTTTTGGGCGATGGTTTCCGCATGGAAGCGCACTTTATTATCTGGGAAGGCGAGAATATTCTACAGATTCCGCACAGCGCGCTTTTCCGGGCGGGGAAGGATTGGGCTGTGTTCGTTGCGGACAATGGCAGAGCGCGTAAGCGTGTTGTGGAAATCGGCCAGAGAAGTAGCCTGGCGGCTGAAATTATTTCCGGATTACAAGAAAACGAAAAAGTGCTATCATATCCCGACGATTCCATCAGTGAGGATACGAAAATCAGGCGAAGAAAGTAAATAAATTTTTTAGAGGGGGACTAAATGAAAATATTTATCATTGTGGGCATGCCGGCGGCGGGTAAGAATGTTGCAAGGCTTTACGCGGGCGCCCGGGATATCGTTTATTATTCCACAGGTGATATTGTCAGAGCTGAAGTAAAAGTCCGCGGCTTGGAAGTGGATGCCAAGACGACGTCCGCGGTGTCGGATGATATGCGGGGCGAGGATGGCATGGGTGTTACCAGGCTTGCCCTGGAAGAAATTCTTAAAACCGGCGCAAAGATGGGTTTTCTGGAAGGCATGCGGTCATGGCAGGAAATTGAACTGATCCGCGAAAAAGCCGACGGTATTGTGGTTGCCGTTTTGGCGCCAAGAGGTTTGCGGTTGAACCGCGTTTGTTCAAGAGGAAGAGCCGATGATTCTCCCGCGGATTTCGATGAACGTGACAAACGCGAAATTGTTTACGGAACAGCCATTCCCGTTGCTCTTGCCGATGCTTATATTTTAAATACTTCATCCATGGATGAAGCAATCAATCAACTGGATGCCATTGTTCAGCAAGAAATGGCAATATAATCTAAATTACGATCTTTAATTCATCATGAGCAGAAAATGTTTTGGGAAATATCTTTTGGGCATGTTCTTGCGCTTTTTTTCTTTTGTTCATGGTTGTGTATAATGCGGCATCAAAATGAGTCAGAGCGAGTTTTTTTGCTTTGGATTGAACTGCCAGTTTCGCGGCAAGCTGCGGATTCATATGCGGCCAGGAATCAGATTTTTGCCCGCTGAGATAAGCGCATTCCGAAATGAGAAGGTCGGCATTTGCGGAAAGCATTTCTGAGTTTTTGCAGTATCCCGTATCGGTACAATAACTTATAGCCTTGTCGTCAATTTCAAAGCGGTAACCGAAACACTTCGAAGAATGCACAAGCCGCAGAGCCCTGAACTTACAAGGACTTTTATGCCAGCCTTCCTTGATGTCGGTTATACTGCACGGATAAGGTAATTTATTCACAGGCAGGGAATATCTGGGTGCGAGAAAATTTTGAATAGTCGATTTTGTTCCGGTTTGTCCTATGATCTGAAGCGATTGGAAGTTGAATTTTGCCAGCGTGTGCAGACCCTCGATATGATCAATGTGGAAATGACTGAGAAATAAATAAACCGGCACATCCTTTTTTATATATTTGCTTGCTTTATGAATACCATTTCCGGCATCAAGAATAATATACGACTGGTTTGTTTCTATCAGCGTACAAATTGTATTGCCGCAACCGGTATCAAACCAGCCGTTGGTTCCTAAGAAAGTGATCTTCATTTTGTCCTCATATGTTTATTTATTGAATGAAATAATACTTTTCGTGATTTCCTGAATCCAGAGGGAAACCATTCAGCCATTTTACAAAAAAACAAGTAGTTCGTTAATATAAAAAACAAAAATATATTTACCTTGTAAAACGTTATGATTTTGGTATTTTAAATAAGTAGATTCATTTTCCATTGATTCAATAATTATACTCAACAATAGTGGAGGTTCAAGATGAAAAGATTTTTTTTCTCCCTTCTGAACGTTTTTTTCACAATATCATTATTATCCATAATCGGATGTAATTTTCTAAAATTATCAAAAGAACATTATGCATTACAAGATAAATGTGAAAAACAGTGTGAGGCATGGTCCAAGTCTTATAAACAAAAGTATCCCAGCGATGAGTTTAGCTATAAAAGTCATTACAATAACAAATTGAATCAATGTTTTATTTTGGTAAAATATTCAAGATCCCAATTGAAGAGTTTGAAAAATATCAACGGAAATAAGCTATACGGATCGTTCCTGTCCAAACCAGATAGCAAGACCATTATTTGTAGTGTTTTAGAAAATAAATGTATATCTGAACAAGAATGGGATTTACTTGTAAAACCTTACATGGAAGATTAGTAAAACGAGGAACACAATTCTGAGAAATACCCCGCTGCCTGCGCTGTGGTAGTTCATTGCTCACCGTTCAAGAGGTTGTTCAATAGAGATGAAAGTTATTCCCGCCAACGCATCGACCGTGATGCTTCTGCGCGCCTGCCCGGTTGCCGGCATTGCAGATATTGAGATTTTGATGGTTCGGAGACACCTTAAGAGCAGTTTTGTGCCCGGCTACTATGTCTTTCCGGGCGGTGTCGTGGATCACGATGATTATGGATCCGGCATGGAAAACTTTATCCGGGAGACGGATCGAGCCGACGCCACCCGCATTCTTTCCGATATGCGATATCCCGGCCAGGCGCTGGGGGCGTGGGTGGCGGCGATCCGCGAAACATTTGAGGAAGTGGGCATTTTACTGGCGCACAGGAAAGACGGCGCGCCTGTAAAAATCGCAACAGAAGAGGAACGCCGTCGTTTCTGTGATTACCGCAAAGCGCTGACCGACGGCAAAATACATTTCCCCCAGGTCCTGGCGGCGGAAGAGCTTTTTTTGCCGCTGGACCGGCTTCACTATTTTTCACACTGGATTACGCCTGAATTTTTACCTCTGCGCTACGACGTTCGCTTTTTTGTGACCCTCATGCCGCCGGATCAGGAAGTAATCCATGACGGTGTAGAATTGACCGGCCATGTCTGGATTCGTCCGGCGGAAGCGATCAGGCAATATGAGAAAGGGAGACTGGATATGGTTTTGCCCCAGATCATGACCCTTGAGGATATAAAACATTTCAAGACCGTTGACGAAGTTATTGATGCCGCCCGAAAACGCCACGTACCTGCCGTTCTGACGAAAATTAAACGGATCGGCGGCAAGGATGTCGAAGTTATGCCGGACGGATCAGGCTTTGAAAGCCGTCCGCCCGTTTATTCCTGGCCCGAAAAAAGCGATTAATTTTCCGGCATTGCGTCTTCGAAATATCCCGGAAGGGATTCACAATAAATATTGATAACATGTCTTATTCGTTTTCGCTCAGGC
>DJVN01000103.1 GCA_002441205.1 Syntrophaceae bacterium UBA6255
CGATGAGTAATCCAGGCAACCGATTCCACCTGCAGAGGATGAAGCGCGAAGAATCCCGCGACAAAAGCGCTGCGCCAGACCGATCCCGTCATGCGGTTAAAAAGCCAGAAGAGTAATAAAGAACCCAGGATATGCAGAATAACGTTGGTTAAATGATATCCACCGGCATTCAAGCTATACATCTGATAATCAAACATCAGCGATAGCCACGTCAACGGATGCCAGAATTCCGCATGCGTTGTGCTGAAAGCCCAATATAAACTGTATGGAGTAATTCCGGACTGAATATGGCTGTTTTTGATGACATAAACGTCATCATCAATGCTACTAATAAAATCATAGTGATTCACTTGCCAATAAATAGCAAGGGTCATCGCAACCAAAAATATATAAACAATGAGTTTGTGTATGCCGGGGCGAACATTTTCTTTGTTTAACATATTGACCTTCCGCAAGTGTTTTTACCATATGTTAAAATAGAGTTCAGCTTTTTTTAATTATTACACATTTACAACCTATGACAAAGTTTTAAAAATTGAAAAGTAAGGATTTCAGAATGAAATTATGTACTCATCTTAATTTGGGGGAATAAGTTAACGTGATTTGGCAATCATTGTGATGAAAACTTTTCTTGTACGCGGACCGTCGAATTCGCAGAAAAATACGGATTGCCAGGTTCCCAGAACCAGACGGCCATTTTCAATAATAACCATTTCCGATGCACCAATTAGAGAGGATTTGACATGCGCAGCGGAATTTCCTTCCGCATGACGGTAATTGGCTGACAGGGGAACCTCCTTATCTAATGCGGCAAGAATATCACGGGGAACATCCGGATCGGCATTTTCATTAATCGTTATTGCGGCAGTCGTATGCGGAGTATAAACAAGACAAATACCGGATTGAATGCCTTCGTCTCGAATAGTTTTTTGCACAGATGTGGTAATGTCAATCATTTCCACACGGGAATGCGTTTGAACAGATATTTCTTTCATTGATATTGCACCATAAATTATTTTAAAAATTTTAATTACTTAGTAATCACCTATTTGTTTTTTGTCAATATCGGAAGGAGAACTGCTTTTGAAAGATTTCTACATTACGTTAAACACTTTTAATATTTTATTTAACAAATTAACAAAAAAATGTCATTTCTTCAAAATAAGAATGATCAATATCTATCAATATAGCTAATATTATCAATAAATTACAGCTGATATCCAATATTTTTTATTTTTTGGCACGGTCTTTTCATTATATAAAGGCAAATCAACAAACAATTACCCTAAGGAGGTAACAGATCATGAAAAAGACATTAGCAACAACAATCGTAGCGGCAGCGGTGATTCTTTTAACGGCAACTTTCAGCTTTGCTGAATATGCGGCAGCGGGAGCAGCCAATTTCCCCTNNAACGGTAAAAACCCTCGTCAGCTAGGAGATTAACAGTATCATTATATAAAGGATGTTTGGGTATTAATTAGCATCAAAACATGATCTGTTGGTAAGTAATAGAGCCCCTCTTAATGAAGTTTATTAAGGGGGGCTCGCTTGTTTAATGACACTCGTTGAGAAATGAGACCCAAGCTTCAGAAACATGTAGCGGTTCAAAGGAAAGTGGAGTCAAAAAACTACTGACCTCTAACTTAATTTTATGTTATAAGCATCCACGGCAGGTCATCACATTCCTAATGTGAACTTTTCCAGATGAAAGCACATTTTAATTATAGTGTCGAGGTATTACCAATGCCAAAGATTGTTGATCACGATAAGTGCCGACAGGAGATGTTGGGAAAATGTTTCTATTTTTTCGGTCGCAAGGGTTATTCCAATATAACCTTAACGGATATTGCCAATGAGATCGGAGTATCCAAGGGGAAACTCTACCACTATTTCCCCTCTAAGGAGAATGTTCTAAACGAACTGATAGCTTGGGCCGCTATGGAAAACGTGAACGAATACGAACGTCGGGCCGGCTCTGTTAATAATTTCCAAGATCGCGTTGATCAGATAGTATTTGTCTTGAAGGAGAGTGGCGAGTTTTATCGGAACATCCTGCTTCTGGCGGCTGACCTGTTCAGGGTTATGAATATCCAGCAGGTTACGGAGGTCTATGCTTTTTTCTCCGAATACTATATTAGCATGATATCCGAGATGCTTAACATTTCGCGGGAGTTTGCCCGATCAATATTTCTACATGTTATTGGCATTATTTTCAATTCGCTAGCATTAAACAATATAAGCGAATACAACAAACAAGTCGACACCTTGAGCACAATACTTAGACCCATAATCGTGAACGCGCCCTATTCTAAAAAAAAAGCCGCAGAAAAATTCAATGAAATAATCAACTCTAATAAGTTAGTTCTTCCCAAGACGGTTGCTATAAAGAATAAAATAACCAAGATAAAGAAGGATATAATTAAACAAAAAGGCAGCTATCCAAAAAATCAACCGAATAGCAGATAATCATTGAATAGATAGCAACCCCGCATTTGTTTTCAGTTCAAATTATTTAAACGCAAATCATCAATTTCTACAAAAAATGCAAAACTTCAATATATAATAAACATATCTAG
>DJVN01000201.1 GCA_002441205.1 Syntrophaceae bacterium UBA6255
ACAGCGACATTTCCCGCCCCTTCGAAAAACCCAAATCCGGCCGCATCGCCGTAAAAGTCATCAATCATCTGGGGGATGAAGTCATGAAGGTGTTCAGGGTGAACTGAGGCGAGATAGTAACGGCTGGATGCAATGATCACTGTTATGCAAGCTACGATACCTGTTATTTGGTAATATGATATGATAATTGATCTAAGTAGCCTTTCACATATGCACGATTTCGATCTAGAGACCAAAACACTGGGGCAAGTGCATTGCGAATCCCTGAACGACAGGATGAGTGCAAACTTGCATAAAATACTTGTAATGTCAGATGTGGATGGCTTTAATTTTGCCAGGAAATTGCTTAGTCTTGTCGGTAAGAAAGCTGTAATTAGAGATGGCCACGAGGACTCGTTGGTTCAGAAGGAAGAAGGATTCACAGATGAAGAAATCAGCAAGATCACGGATACAGAGGTTGAGATTTTCGCCCGGGAATTTATTGATCACAACAGATGGCTTCTACACTGCTATAAGGACAATGAATTGCAGGTCAGAGGCAATAAAGGGGCTGTTGTCTCCCTCTCCCCGATAACCATCGACCTTACGAAGCGGGATGTCGAGGACAACACCGACTATCTGGTTCGGTTATATCGTCACTATTTTGCAGTTCGGACTGAGCAGCTACAGAAGCCGATGAAAACGGAAGCCTATAATAGTATTAAGCATTTAGCACATGGCGCCCTTGCAGAAGTAAAACGATATCAGAGAGAAAACTCTGCAACTGGTGTTATGGAAATGATAATGAAACGCGATCAAGACCTCATGCGAGCAATTAATCCGTATATTAAAGAGAACACGGCGAGTGTAGCCATCGCCATGCAGCGTAAAATTGAACAAGACCTGTTGCGAACAGCAAGCAGTTCGTTTGAAATCGAAAAACGTTATCTTTCGGAAATATCTGCAAGTGCCATGTTGGCAAAGGAGATCTACCTTAAAGAGGCACTGATCATGGAAAATGTGCTGAGCCAAGCTCAGGGAGAGACCATGACTTCGGTCATCGCAGCAGAGGTGGAAAAACAACAGCAAGAGTTTCGTGATTTACTGAAAAGCCATGAAGCCATGTTCCGTCTTCCGCACGCATTCGAGACGATGCACCTTCTAGAATCTTATCAAGTCGGAGCCGTTGCCGAGTTCGCTAAGCAACATGCCAACGACCTCTTTCTTGAACAGCAACGCTCCCTTGAAGCGATCACAACCCCTTGGCTTCACAGAGAAGATGTAGCAAAGTCCGTCACTGCTATACTTGAGCTGCAGGGCATGGGTAATGCGCTAAGGACGGTGCAGGGATTCGACGTGGAATTTACGACGGCTCTACGGCTCGATCTTGGTGACTGGCGAGACAAGATTACTTTCCCGGAGTCGGTCTTTATCGACCCTATAGTTCGGACTGATTTCTATGTCAATCGCGGGTTCAACAGGGCGCTTACTGATTTCCCAGACGCAGCCTTTCACCAAGGCCTTGGAATTGCGGGTCTTGATGGTGTGTCTCTAGATTTGGAGCTGCACGGGTCTGCTGGCCTGCCCTCGACTGATCCAAAAGAAGAAACTGATCTGCAACGAACAAATAGGTGTCATAACCATTTGCAGAGATTTGAGAGGCGGTTGCGTCAGTTTATTGATGAAAAAATGACTTCCCATTACGGTCCTGATTGGCCGAAAAAACGCTTAGCACCAAAACTTTATGAACATTGGGAGTTTAAGAAACAACGAGCCGAACGCAACGGGGAAATGATAACATTCATAGAGGTAGCTGATTTCACTGACTATGAAACGATCATCTGCCGGGAAGACCACTGGCGAGAACTATTTGAGACTATTTTTAAGAGAAAGGAAAGCGTTCGTGAATCACTACAACGGCTCCAGCCAATTCGTTTGGCTGTAATGCATGCCCGGATTGTGACCAAAGAAGATGAGCTATACCTTGCCGCAGAAATTATGCGGTTGCTCAGAGCAATCAAGTAGCCGTTTTTAAGATGCGGAACAAGTTAGGTTGCAATCCGGCACATGGCAAAGAAATGTATCCCTGTCAAAAACATACTTGCTAAACTGTTGCACATAACTTCATGGTGAAGTAGAGCCCAGGAAAGAAACACGAGTTGAGGATAGCTTGATGAACTTTCGTATCGCCGACACATTTACTGACAGTTTATCCAAACTGACCAACGAAGAGCAGAAAGCCGTCAAGACAACTGCCTTCGATCTGCAATTGAATCCGGCTAGTCCGGGGATGCAGTTTCATAAACTAGAAAAGGCAAAATTTCTTGATGATCTGCGTATGTGAGCTATTCAAGGCGGTTGGTATCAAGCGGCGTCCGCAGTCCATTATGAACAAACAAAAACGTCAGAACCGCAGTGGCCCTGACGTTTTTGCGCTGCTAAATTTTTTTGACTTGTTCCTGATTTACAGGCAATGATTCCGCATTACCAGGCTTCAGGGAATGCCATATTGGTGTATAAATCCTCAAGTTTTTTCTTGTGGCCGCGTTCCATCGAGGCGAGCTCCTGAAAAACTTTCTTCTGCGCCTTATCCGCGCTTGCTTTGGCCAGCTGGGTATACATCTGCATGGCCGCGAGTTCGTTTTTGATGGCGATCACCAAACCGTCAACCGGCTTTAAGTCGGGCGTCAATGGAGGCGTGGGGAGCTCGTCCGCAACTTTGTAATCCGCCGATTCGGAAAACTGAATTTTCTCGGCCCCTTTTGCCAGATAGCCTTTTAACGTGAGCTTGTGCTGGGCTTCTTCTTCGGCAAGTTCCTGGAACAGCCTTTTCATGCCGGCATCCTTCGCTTTTTTGGATACGCTGCTGTAAAACTTATTGGCTTCGACTTCTGCTTTGATGGCGTTGGCAATGATTTTTTTGAATTGAACCTGATTCATCGTCTCTTTCTCCTTGGCGTTTAAGATGTGCACACTGTTTAAAAACCGAATGATTCAAATTGGTTTTGCGCGATTTTATGATTCCGTTTCCCGACGGCGCCCTGATTGCCGCTTTGATGTTC
>DJVN01000230.1:0-294 GCA_002441205.1 Syntrophaceae bacterium UBA6255
AGGCCGCCGGAATATTTACAGGTGGGCGAGAAAGGATTCTTGCCTGTGAAAGACTAGTCTTCAGTCTATTAACCTTTGGTCTGTTGTTCTTCACCATTCACCTTTCACCCTTCACTTTTAAAAATATTCTTGCAATGTTTTCAGGAAGTTGTAATATTCACACGCTATCAAAAATTAAATATCTCCTTGAAATAAGAAAACTTATATTTCAAAAATTTACCGTGCTTTTAATATATTAATTTTAATAAAATCCAAGGAGTATTTAATGGAGGATCTTAACTACGCTCTTATGCT
>DJVN01000230.1:351-4617 GCA_002441205.1 Syntrophaceae bacterium UBA6255
CGTGGGACATTCAATCCGGATAAAAATTTGCATATTCGTTTTTTGGAAGAAGCGAGATGCGCAAAATTTATCGTTTGCACCTTGCTTGTTTTATCCTTGCTTGTCTCTTGCTCCAATTTAAATAAGGCTGCCAAATTAAAATCAAATGAGGCCATTGACTCCTACAACAGTGGGATTGCTAATTCAAAACTTCTCCAGTATCATCGTGCCATTCAGGATTATAATAAGGCCATTCGCCTGAAGCCGGATTTTGCAAATGCCTACTATAACAGGGGGAGCGCGTACTATAAACTTGGCCTGATGCAGCGCTCTATTCAGGATTACAATGAAGCCATCCGTCTGAAGCCGGATTATGCCGATGCTTATAACAATCGTGGTATTATTTATTTTCTTCAGGGCAACAAGGAGCAGGGGTGCCGTGATGCCCGAAAAGCGTGTGATCTTGGACTATGCAAATTATTAGAAAGGTTTAAGAGCAAGGGATATTGCCGTTGACACTTTCAGGAGGATTCCAATGTATCAACTTCGCGCACACCGTTCTTTTGTCAGCTATATCGATCGCAGCCGAGAATTTTATGCCGCTCAAGGCTATAGCAAGCCCTATGAGTGGCCGCATTATCATGATGTTCCTTTTACGCCTCTGAAGAAACCGCTTTCAGAATCACGCGTCGGGTTGGTCACAACGGCGGAAAAGCCAAAACCTCCGGGAGTGGTGTCGCTGGAAATGTTGATCCAGCGGGAGATATATGCCGAACCGTCCAATTCAATCCCGCAAAGCTTTTTTACAGATATTCTATCCTGGGATAAGGAAGCAACTCATACGAAAGATGTGAATAGCTTTTTGCCAATAAACCAGTTGAATGAGTATGTGTCATCGGGTCGTATCGGATCAGCATCTGCCCGTTTTTATGGCGTTCCCACGGATTACAGCAAGAGCAAGACTTTGGATCTTTATGCTCCGCAGATTCTTCAGTGGTGTCGTGAGGACGGTGTTGACGCCGTAATCCTGTCGGCGCTTTGACCGGTATGCCACCAGACCGTGAGTTTGGTTGCCCGGTATCTTGAAGAAAATAATCTATCCACCGTTATTATCGGCAGCGCACGGGATATCGTCGAAGAATGCGGCGTTCCGCGATTTATTTTCAGCGATTTCCCGCTGGGGAATCCATGCGGTAAACCCTGGGATGTCGCCATGCAACACGCCATCATGGGAATGGCTCTGGATCTGCTTGAACGCGCCTGGATGCCCCGCACGACAATGCAGACTCCTTTCCGGTGGGATAATGAAGAATGGCGTGAAAAATTTATGCGGGTCGATGAAAGCAATCTGGAAGCTCTTGCGAAGGAAGGCGAACTGCGGCGGCAAATTCAGACCGGTATAAAAAAAGATCGTTGACATCGCTATCAATGACGTTTTTATACCAAAGCTGATAATGTTATTTGCGGAATTCGCGCCTTTTATGTTTTTTCGCATATTCCTCGATTTTTTTTAAAAATTTATGCTAGTGTTCACCTGTAATGGATACCATTAAACAAGTGGCTAAAATTATTTCTTCCGCATGCAGGGGTGTGGCGTTTACGGGCGCCGGCATTTCCGCTGCCAGTGGCATATCCACCTACCGGGATACGGGTGGATTGTGGGATCGTTACGGATCAGAGGGAATTCTAAATGTCCTGAACAAGCATCCGGATAAGGCGCATGAGATTTTGGGCGATTTCTTCTGCCGGCTGGAAAAAGCACGGCCGAATCCGGCGCACCTGGCGTTGGCGCAACTCGAAAAAATGGGCCACCTTGCGGCTGTCATTACCCAGAACGTGGATAACCTTCATCGCGAAGCCGGCAACAAATCCGTCTACGAATTGCACGGGAACATGTATCGGCTTTGTTGCATGACTTGCGGGAAGAAACAGGGACTGAAGCGTGGGGATTTATGGGAAATGGTCCGCCCGGTGCTGAAGAGCAGTGATACATTTTCACTGGAAGCCTTGATCAAGGCCTTTCGGCCGTGCGAATGCAGTGGAATGACCCGCCCCGACTTTGTCAGCTTCGGGGAAGCCGTTCAGGATTTATCAGGAGCGAAAAACGCCGCAAAAACCTGCGATGTGATGCTGGTTGTAGGCACTTCCGGCGTCGTTTATCCGGCGGCAGCTCTGCCCGCAATCGCCAAAACTTCCGGCGCATGCCTGATTGAGATAAACTGGAAGGCATCGGAACTAACTTCCTTGTGTGATCTATCCATCCGCGCTCAGGCGGTTGATGCCTTGCCCCAAATTCTCAAATACCTGAAACCCGCAAAAAATACCTGAAGTATCCCGCTGTGTCTTTTTTGACGGAGACCCCCTCTGGAAAATGATCGTTGGTTCAATACCGCCTGATTCCGCTCCGCTCGCGGGGCGGTTACCTTAACGTCCTTCTTTGAAAAAGGGGGGATAAGAGGCTAATTTTAAATTGCAATTCTATGCAGCATGCTGCATAGTCAGCGATTAGATCTCTCACCCTCGATGGGGGAGATTAGATGGGGGTGGAGGATATTCATGAATCTATTTGATAAAGACATACAGCTCACTGATCTGGGAAACTCACGATTTCTCGGCATAGTTACCGACAACTGGTCTGTCAACGACAATCCCAACGGAGGATATCTTATGGCGATGATCGCCAATGCCATGCTTCAGAAAAGCGACAAGAACAATACACCTATTGTCACCGCAAATTACCTGTCCCGATGTGTTCCCGGCGAAGTGGAAATCCATGTTTCGGAAATCGTCCGTTCACGGCAATTCACCCGTTTTGAAGCAAGACTCCTCCAGAAGGGAGAGGAAAAAATCCGGGCGTTCGGAACATTCGTTTCAGAGACTAATGGCTGTGGCGTCGACCGGTATGAAACACTGTCTCCGGAGCTTGCCCCGTCAGAAGAATGTATCCAGATGCCGATCATGCCCCAATATACGCTTTTTCACAACCTGGACCTGCGGCTCGATCCGGGCTGTGCCGGCTGGTTGTTCGGGAAAATGGCGGATAAATCGCTGCACAAGGGATATTTCAGTTTCTTCGACGGCCGTCCCATTGATCTTCTCTCTCTTTTTCTGATTATCGATTCCATGCCTCCCGCCGTCATGGTCACACAAGGAATGACCGCCTGGGTGCCAACCATAGAGCTTTCCGTCAATATCAGAAAACTTCCTAAGACCAAACGGCTCAAATGCAGCCTGAGAACACGTCACATTACCTGCGGAATCCTTGAGGCTGACGGGGAAGTATGGGATGAAGAAGGAAACCTTGCGGCCATCTCACGCCAGATAGCCCAGTTTCGGAAGGAATAATACGTTAACTTTCTTGATATCAGGTGTCCTTTAGCCACGTATCTCTGATGGGATTGAACGTAACCCATTTTCTGGCAAGGTCTATATCGGCAAACCTTTCCACAGACACACCGGCATTTTTTAACGCAATCGCAAACGAAGTTTTTTCCTGAAGATCCACCACCGCGGTTTTAACCCCGTGAATATAGAAATCATGCTTCCTGGTAAAGTTATAAATGGTTGTAGAATCTATATGTTCTTCAAAGGAACGGATATCCAATATTACTTCTTTTGCGTTATTTGCTTCCAGGATAGCGTCCAATTCAAGCATCATCTTTTCAAATTCCTTATCCCTTGCAGTACCCGTTAATACAACTTCCAGAACACCTTCATACATATACAAATCGATTTGATATGCTACCGAATCTTCCATAAAAAGCTCCTTCGTTTATTTGGCAGTTAATATTCAAATTCAAGGTAACGTGATCATTGCCTTCACCTGCGAAGGTTCAATAGAGGGCAGTTGTCAGGATTGAGCATTCCTACGTGTAACTACAAAATAAGTGACCGGCGCGAGGGATCTATATTCCCATATTAGTAAGATAGTTGCAGAAAGCATTGATAACCGACACGAGTCTTGGATGAGATATTTCAAATCCCTGAACCGATGAGGTCAGACCTTTAACTGACAAATCAAAGAGTGTCGAACTCTTTTCGTTGCGTGTAGCTTCGTGAGTTGATAATTCAGCAAACCTTGTGATGCTTTCTGCCTGCTCCTGGTGAGTCTTGGAAAGGTTGGCTATTTCCGTCCTCACATCATTCAGGATGGTCAATAACTCTGCCTTATCACCTTCTTTAACTGTTTGGCTCTTTTTGAGCCGCTCTTCAATCTTGTTAAGACGATCCTGAATCATTTCTTTCCACCTCTACCTGCCTTTATCTTCAGAGTTACTTTAACTTTTC
>DJVN01000047.1:0-3311 GCA_002441205.1 Syntrophaceae bacterium UBA6255
ATCACCGCGCCCGGACGCTTGCAGGAATAGTTGTTGATCTTTAACAGAGCGATGGCCTCTTCCATTTCCTGCGATGACGCCTCCATGTCAGCAATCTTGGCCGCGTCCTTTAGCCAATCCGAGTACCATTTCCGCTGTGATGGATTGTGTTCGTACGGGCGGTTTCCATTGTGCAGACCTACCCTGTCGCAGAATATCTCAATGATACGATCCTCAAGGGGAGCTAAGTTACCATTACCATCATATACTGCTGGGCCAGAAAAATTCATAATATCATCCTGTTTTAAGTTTTTTTTTGACTACTCCCGACTTCATCCGTACCTACTCCGGATTTAGTCGGCGCTATTGCATTAACATTATATTCTTTTAACTTCCCTTTAACTTGTATTACATTGCATTCATTTGGGCTTGGAAAGTTAGTTGGGGCCTCACGATCCTTCCGGAGACCCTTTTGGTGTTTTTCCCAATTGATAAGTTGGATTGCTTCTTCTCCGCTTGGCGTTTCGTACCATACAATAAATCCAGACTCCACCCATTCTTCGATGAAGCCGCGGACCATATCCGGAGTAACCTCACGCCTGCGCGGGAATAATGTCGAGGCAAGATAAACGGGATCGCCGATAATGCGCCCCTCGCAATCGGCGAGCGTAATCAGATAAACATAGGCCAACCGGCAAGTGTCACTTGATAGTTCGTTTATTCCCCTGTCGGCTATAATATCGTTCGAGATGAAACGTCCACGGGCCATTATGTCACCTTCTTATAGTATGCGAAATATCCATTGATTGCCGACAATGGCAATTTACGAAATGCAGATTGCCAGTAACTGCTATTGTGTTCAGTTACCCTGTTTCTTATCAAGTCGTAACTATCTTTTATGGTCTCGTAGTGTGATTTGAATTTGTCTGTGAATGGTATCAATATCATCGCCCGGGTTGCCTTACTAACAAATACCAGCATATCAGCTTTCGATTTATAAAACCAACCGTAGCTAATAGGGCCAAGCTGTTCATTGCAATTTGTGAATTCCTCAATGATAATGATTTTATTATCTTTGTAATTAGCCTTCACTTCATACAATCCTATTTTTGCAAGATAATCGCTATCAATGAGTTGAAAACCTTGTCTGCCAGTTACGTCTTCGTATTCAACATTCAAGAATTGTAAAAAGTCTTCTGTAAATATCTGTTCACCAACCTTGCCGCGCTGAATGTCATTTTTGAATGAGGTTGTATTCACGCCGCCTCCTTGCCCCAGGAATCGAATCCACCGATGGCACGTCTGTTGAACATATCAAGGCGTCTGCCGACAGTTACGCGCCTAACCAAATCATAAAACAATTCGGGCTTTTCGCTATGTCCCGCCCTGGGCGCATCAAAGCAAAGCTTGAAATCCTTGAAGTCGATAAACTCTGGCGATCCGCGCCTTGCATATAAGGCAAATTCCGCATTGTATTGTGGCAGCCCGAATGGTTGAAATCCACCCGGCTTATGCCACACGAAGGTACAAACGTATTTCATGCCCCAAATCTTCAATATATCAAAGGCGTCTGGTAGATACTTTTGTGTGGCCCATAACCAAACATGGCAGTCATCGGCACAGGGTATCTCAAGTGCCTTTATTTCGTCAATTGTCATTGTTGGATACTCGAATTCAACTTGATTTGGAGCTACATCTCTTTCAATCTTTTTCATCGGCCATGGCGGGTCAATCACGATAACATCATAAACGCCTTCAATAGCTTTGGATTCCTTCACCTCGATATTCTCTAGACGCTGAATTGCCTGCTTCCGCTTGATTTCGGTTATCGCCCGATTAACGTTCATTTCCCCGTCCACCGATTGTTTGGCAACCTCAATCTGCTCTTCCGGCTCCAGCCGCGCCAATTCTAGCAGTTGTGTCGTGCTGTCGGCAATCGGCGTGTCCCTGATTATCTCTTTCACCTCCGGCGAAATGTCACGGGCAATCTGAGCGCGTCGTTGTGCTGAGCGTTCTGAAAGCCCGGCATCCTTCGCAATATCATCTGTTGTTTTTAAGGGTGTCACCGTGACACCCTTTTCTGGCCTATAGCTTGGCGCTCTTCTCCCCATGGCTTCAAGAATTTCATTTCGTCTTTGAATATGTTCACCCTGTTCAAGAACGGTAAGGTCATTATTCATCAGGTTCTCGTCAATTTCAACAAGCTCGCACTCCAGCTCGTCGCCTTGAAATAACTCGGCATCAATCGTCTCCCAACCAAGAAACTTAGCGGCCTCAAGCCTGTGCAATCCGGCAAGCAGGGTGTACTTTTCGCCACTAGAAGCCAGCGTGATCGGTTCAAGCTGACCCAACAGCGAAAAGCTTTCCGCAAGCGCAGCAACCTTTTCGGCATTTAATTTCCGCTTGCGTTGATTAATGTAAATACTATTAAGATTAACTTCCACTTCAACCATCCTTAATATAAAGCACCCGCTTTGCTAAAAATCGTATGGGTGCTTAGGCCACGGTTGCAAAGCGGGTGCTCTATACCGATTTTTATCACCGCACCTAAGCACCCTCAATCATATCATCGTTCGCCCTGGCTGTCAAGCGGCAAGCTCCGCAAACATCAGCTTCTCTGGCAGAACGTCATGGCAGAACCAGGCAGAATGGAACCAGCAGGCTTTTCCTGCACCCTCGTAAATGAAATTAATCCTTTTGTCGGGTATCAACACTTCGAGTCCGTACCGGCTATACATGCCAGTTCTTTTCACGCCGCCCAGTGCGGTGAGCGGCAGCAGTAAGGCGAACGGAAGCCCTATCTCGAAACAGCGTTCCAGGAATGCGTCTTTCAGTTTGTACGGCGGATTCGTCACGATGCAATCCGCATCAGCTGGCACCTCGGTGTCAAAAAAGTCGACACCCCACGCGATGTCCGTCTCCACGACCTCCAGCCCGTGCCGTTCGAGTATAACGGTGATATGCCCTTCCCCTGCGGCGCACTCCCACACCCTGCCGTGGATATATGGCGCGATAAGCTCTGTCGCCTCTGGCGGGGTGTAAAGATCTCCATATTCCGTTGATGCAAGCGTTCTCTTTAGCAGTCCATTCATCTCATAAATCTCCATCTGTCAATACGTACTCATATCCCGTAATCCTGGCATCCGGGACCACCTTCAGCCCGGCAATCTCGGTAACACCTGCCACGTATCGCGGGTGAATGCGAATCTCGGTAGGTATCACGCCATGTTTGCCCTCGAAGTGCTTAGCATCCTTGCCGACGGTCTCATGCAGCAGGTCGGGGTCGGGAATGCTATACAGGTTGGCGGTCATGGCTCAATCCGCTTGAACTC
>DJVN01000047.1:3317-4216 GCA_002441205.1 Syntrophaceae bacterium UBA6255
GGTGATTTCCAGCAAGATGCGGGAGGCCCAGCGGGGCATAAAGATTGAGGGCTTTGGGCGTGTCCAATCTCCGTACTCTGGATTACCATCAGCCCAATAATGGACACCCATAGCTTGTTCTGGATAGTCAGCAGGAAGATAATAGGGATTTGCTATTCTTTCTCTATAGGAAAACTTTTCCCGAACCCAAAGATTTATTCCTGATATGTATTTACAATACTTGAAATTGCAGATTGGCTCATCCCAAGAGCACGCGCTACCTGTCTTTGGCTGCAAAGACCTTTTGAGATTGCCCAGATTATGTGTTGTCGTTCCACATCTGTCAACTTTGACATTGGGTGATTTTCCCCTTTGTTCCCGTTTCCGTGCATCTTCCTGTCCATCCAATTCTCGTATTGAGTTCCCCACTTCAAATTCGCTGGGGTATTGTTGTCCCTGCTGCCGTCCAGATGCCTCACCTGCATTGATTTCTCTTCTGGCATTCCGTGAAACGCCATACAAATCAGACGATGAACTGATTTCGTTATCTTGATATTGTTGTGGCATAAGGACACAATCAAATACCCCTTTTTTGTTCTGTGACCAGCTAACGGATACCATTCCGTGTATTCCTTCCTTCCGAATCCCTTGTAGAGTGTTCGCGAGTATATCTGCCCATCGCTTCCTGCCATATAATCCGAATTCGGCGACACTGGTATCTCCCGCAATTCCACGTTGTTCGCAAGCATTATCGATTTCATCACATTTCTCCTTGTTGATATAATATACTTCTATTCTATCATCAAGTAGTCCATAAAGCAAGTCTGGCTGTGGCCTGACAACCCGTCTGGTCTGCGTTTTACGTCCGTCCAGAATAGCCCGGACCATTTCGCTGGTAAATGCAAGTGGTCGTTCTTTAA
>DJVN01000020.1:0-11509 GCA_002441205.1 Syntrophaceae bacterium UBA6255
TGGCGCCGGGCATATTTTTATCGCAGCCCACAACGGTCACCAAGGCATCGTAACTTTGGGCATTCATCACCACTTCAATAGAATCGGCAATAATATCGCGCGAAGGCAGGGAATAATTCATTCCCGAGGTTCCCATAGAAATGCCGTCGCTTACGCCAATGGTGTTAAAAACGAGTCCGACCTGATTTTTTTTATTGACTTCCTCTTTAATTTTATAGGCCAGATTGTTCAGGTGCATATTGCAGGGATTCCCGTCGAAACCGGTGCTGGCAATGCCCACTTGTGGCTTTTTCATATCTTCATCCGTCAAGCCAACCCCGTATAACATGGCTTGTGCAGCGGGCTGCGTCTCATCTTGGGTAACTCTTTTGCTGTACTTATTTAGTTGCATTATTCTTTGTAATTATTTGTTTCTGTTAAAATTTATTGATAAAATCCTACGTTTTAATCACCGTTTTAAAATAAAGGTCAAATTTAAACCTGTCATTTGTTATGCGCCGTTGGCATTTGCTTGTTTTACAGTATCCACTTGCCGCCAATTTTAGTTATATTTCTGTTTTTCATATAGTTAACGTTATTGTTTTTACAATGATTATCCCATAAAAAAAACCTTCCTAATGGTGATTAGGAAGGTTTTTTATGATTTTTTTTTGATAAAACTAAAACGACATCCTAATCACCTTGTGAAATAATCACAGCGGCACGAATAGAAATGATATTTAGTATTATATTTTTCATTTGACGCAAATATGGGCATTAATTATTAAAAATTAGGCATAAAATGTTTATTTTTTTGGTTCTTATGATAAAAACCAATGCATTCAAATTTTGCCTTTAACCGCAAGGGCGCAAAGAAAAAACGCAAAGAGCGTTAAAAATTTGTAAAAATAATCGTAAATCAATTTGCGTTAGGGAGTGAAGTGAAAATCCTTTTTAATGGTTTTTACCATTAAAAAGATTGTAACGCAAAGCCCGACCCGCAGGGTAACGCCCAAAATAACAATAAACAGCTAGTTGTAATTAAACCAATTTTTTTATTTCACCAATTTTGCGGCCTTTTGACGAATGATTTCTTCAACGGAAACATGCTGAATTTTGCTTTCCAGCCACGACAAAATATCCAGATATAAAAACGCGCGTTTTTCATAAGGGTGGTTTTCATATTTAAGCAATTCTTCGTGCAAATTGACAAATGCCTTGTGCAATTCCTGCGGATAAATATTTTTTAGGTTTTTCAAAAATTGAATCATTTTACGCTGAACCTCATGCAAATCGTTCATTTTGATCAAAAACTGATAGGTTGACACAATCAGTTTATCAATATTGTCATCCAATCCGGCATCATAATGGGCCACTAAATTTAGCACGCGGGAAAAGCACAATAAGTCTTCTCGCATTTTCAGCTCTTTATTGTCGATAATTTTTTCAAGGTAAAAAATACATTCCTCGTTTTTGCCGGCGCCAAAATACATACAGGCAATTTTATAGTAAAAAACCATGATATGATGCGCATCAATATTGCTTTCATATTTGGGAATTTTATTTAATAAAGTTGTCACAAAACTTAAGCCTTCCGTAAATCTTCCCTCCAAAAAATAATAATTCAATTTATTTTGGTTGAAGTATAAAAAAGCCAAGGTCTTGGTGTTTTCGTTGAGCGTTATATTTTCGTCTTTGATATCGGCCGTTAAATTTTCAAGAACCTTGTTATATCTGGTTTTGTGCTTGATCAAATACAGCGATTCCAACAAATAATTGACGCCTTTTAAATAGAATACCGGATTCTGGATTTTCATTTCCGGATTTTCCTCAAACAAATCGACCCATTTTTGGGAGTAACGATAACTCAGCACAAAATCCTGCAAAATAAAGCTGTGCCACAAATAGGCCTGATATAAAAACAATTTTTCCCTGAAACCCAATTCAGAAAATTTATATTTCGGCATTTGCTTTTCAAAATAGGCCGTCACTTTTTTTAATCCTTCATCGTCCTTTACATAACCTTCTTTCAGGAACAAACTGTACAATTGAAGCGAAAGGTTCGACAATTTGCTGATGCGGACATTTTTTAAACTCAATTCTTTTGCCTGAATCGCCAATTCATCGGCCCTGTTGCTCATGCTTCGGGTGATATACTGGGATTCAATCACTTTTTCAAACTCCACAATTTCATAGGCCAAATTGTTTTCGCCATTGTTCAGCGCCAACTCTTTTGCCTTGTCCAAAATTTTTAAACTTTGCTTATACAGTCCTTTATTGTATAAAATCGCCGCAAAATCGAATTGCTCCCGAATGTGTGTGCGAACGTTTTGGTGGACCGGATTGAAACGCAGACTCACCAAAATTTGTTTGTACAAATGCGCTTTGGTGTTCGATATTTGTTGCTTTTTGATGTTTGTTTTACTTAAAATCAATTCATCATCATACTCCGTTACTTTGTCCAACAAATTAAACAAGGCCATAAAATTGGCCTCCGCATTTCCGCCCAATCTGCCCGCATACAGCTTAAACTGCCGCTTTTCCGATTTGGAAAGCGACTTCACCAACATAAAAAGCGCATCTTTTTGATCAATAGCCATTGTAAACAAATTATTTTTATTGTATTGAATAGCAGTATTTTAACTATTCAAATTAAGGGTTGAATATAGTAAACTACCCCATTTACAAAAGTATATAAAAAATCCATACCCCTATTTTTGAGCTTCTATAATGTGATAAAAAAAATAAAAATGAGTATAAACAACGTTCAAATTTTTGACACAACCTTAAGAGATGGGGAGCAAGTGCCTGGCTGTAAGTTAAATACTGAACAAAAACTGATTATTGCAAACCGGCTTGACATTTTAGGCGTGGATGTGATTGAGGCCGGATTTCCAGTTTCAAGTCCGGGCGATTACAATTCGGTTTTGGAAATTTCCAAAATAGTTAAAAACGCCACGGTTTGCGGACTTACACGTGCAAACCAAAAAGATATTGAAGTGGCCGCTGCAGCCTTAAAATACGCCAAGCGTCCGAGAATCCATACCGGAATTGGGACTTCCGATTCCCATATTTTATACAAATTCAATTCCACCCAGGATAAAATAATTGAACGCGCCATTCAGGCGGTTTCTTACGCTAAAAAGTATGTGGAGGATGTTGAGTTTTATGCCGAAGACGCGGGAAGAACCGGCAATGAATTTTTGGCCAAAATATGCGAACAGGTGATTAAGGCCGGCGCCACCGTTTTAAATATTCCCGACACCACAGGCTATTGTTTGCCCGATGAATACGGCGCAAAAATTAAATTTTTGAAGGAAAATGTGAAGGGAATCCATAACGTCACCATTTCCTGCCATTGCCACAACGATTTGGGTTTGGCCACCGCAAATGCCATTGCCGGGGTTCAAAACGGCGCACGCCAGGTGGAATGCACCATCAACGGCATTGGAGAACGAGCGGGCAATACGGCAATGGAGGAAGTGGTCATGGCGCTGCAGACACGCAAGGATCTTTTCGGCCTTTATACAAAAATCAACACCGACCAGATTTACAAGACATCGCGCCTGTTAACGCAAATTACAGGCATTTCGGTACAACCGAATAAGGCGATCGTGGGCGCCAACGCCTTTGCGCATGAATCCGGCATTCATCAGGATGGTTTGATTAAGGAAAAAATTACCTATGAGATAATGACTCCGCAATCCGTCGGCATCAGCGACACCCATATTGTCCTGGGAAAGCATTCGGGACGTAATGCTATCTCGCACCATCTGAAAAAGATGGGATACCAACTGAACGACGAACAGCTCAATAAGGTTACGGCACGTGTCAAAGAGCTGGCGGATATCAAGAAAGATATTTATGACGAAGACCTGGAAGTGATTCTTTCGGAGGAAATTTACCGGGGAGAAGATAAATACAATCTGGTTTATTTGAATGTCGTCAGCGGCAACGTAGCCATTCCCACGGCAACGATGGAAGTGCAGATCGGCAAAGACATTGTTCGAAAAGCCGGATTTGGCAACGGACCGGTGGACGCGACCTTCGCGGCCATCCGTAACATCACAAAAACCAATTATCCGTTGATGAAATATATTGTCAATGCCATCACCGGCGGATCGGACGCCCAGGGTGAAGTGACCGTTCAGCTTAAATATAACGGTCACTCCGTTGTAGGACGAGGCGCGCATCCGGATGTTATTGTCGCTTCCGCTAAGGCCTATATCAACGCACTGAACCGTCTGGAATTTCTCAAAACGAATAACAAAAAAGTTAAAATTGTTGAATAAATTCTTGAAATAAGCTAAGGAGCGTTTCACTTTCCAAAAGGAGCATGCACTGTGGGTAACACAATTACGGAAAAAATATTAATGGCCCATAGCGGTCTGAAGAAAATTTCCGCTGACCAGTTGATTAACGCAAAAGTAGACATCGCGTTAGGTAACGATGTTACCGCGCCCATAGCAATCCATGAATTTAAAAAGGCGGGTGGAACAAAAGTTTTCAATAAAAATAAAGTCGCCCTGGTACTGGATCATTTTACACCGAACAAGGATATTAATTCCGCGCAGCAATGCAAAGCAGTGCGCGAATTCGCACTCAAACATAAAATTACTCATTTTTACGAAGGCGGTAATGTGGGCGTTGAACACGCGCTGCTCCCAGAAAAAGGAATTGTTCTGCCGGGTGATCTGGTCATCGGAGCAGACAGCCATACCTGCACTTACGGCGCGCTGGGCGCTTTTGCCACCGGAGTAGGCAGTACCGATCTGGCCGCGGCCATGCTCACCGGCGAACTCTGGTTGAAGGTCCCGCAATCCATCAAATTCATTATTTACGGCAAAATGCAAAAATGGGTTTCCGGCAAGGATTTGATTCTGTATATCATCGGACGTATCGGTGTTGATGGCGCTTTGTATCAGGCGATGGAATTCACCGGTGAAACTATCGACAGACTGCCGATGGCCGACAGACTTTCCATGGCGAATATGGCCATTGAAGCGGGAGCCAAAAACGGAATTTTCGCGCCGGACGCAATAACCAGAGCGTATGTCAAAACAAGAGCGAAACGTAATTACAAATTTTATGCTTCCGATGCTGATGCCTTTTACGCGGACGTTATCGAAATCAACGCGGAAAAAATTGAGCCGCAGGTGGCCTTTCCCCATCTGCCGTCCAACGTCAAAGACGTCAGCAAAGCGGGCAAGGTCAAGATAGACCAGTCACTCATCGGCTCCTGTACAAACGGCCGTATTGAAGATTTGAGGATAGCGGCTAAAATTTTGAAGAGCAGGAAGGCTGCGTCCCATGTGCGATTAATTGTGGTTCCGGCAACTCCGGAAATATACAAACAGGCGCTGAAAGAAGGTTTGCTGGAGATTTTTATGAAAGCCGAAGCGGTGATTAGTCCGCCTTCGTGCGGAGCCTGTCTGGGCGGACATCTGGGAATTCTCGCGGAGGGAGAAAGGGCTGTCGCTACCACCAACCGCAATTTTATCGGCCGCATGGGTCATACCAAAAGCGAGGTTTATCTGACAAGTCCCGCAGTCGCAGCGGCATCCGCCGTATTAGGGAGAATCGCCTCCCCTGCAGAATTATAAAAAGGTACAGGCCCAACGTTGCTTTGCACGTTGGATAATTCGACCTGCAAGCTTCAGCGCACTTTGTTTCTGAAACTTGGGTCTCATTAAGTTTCATTAAGGATTTTAAAATGATATTCAAAGGAAAAGTCTGGAAATTTGGAAATAATATCGATACTGACGCGATTATTCCAGCACGCTATTTGACAACATCGGATCCGCAGGCACTGGCAGCTCACTGCATGGAAGATGCCGATCCTGATTTTGTTGCCCGCATGAACAAAGGCGATATCATTCTGGGCGGAGAAAATTTTGGTTGCGGCTCGTCGCGCGAACATGCACCCATCTCGATCAAGGCAGCGGGCGTTTCGTGTGTAATCGCCAAAAGTTTCGCCAGAATTTTTTATCGCAACTCTTTCAACATGGGGCTGCCCATTTTCGAATCCAGAAAACTTGTTGATGAGATTAAAGAAGGTGAAGAAATAAATGTGGACAGTGCCGCAGGAACCATTATTGTGATCGGCTCAAACAAAATTTTTAAAATTAATCCCATCCCTCCTTTTATGGAAGAGCTCATTGCCAATGGCGGGTTAATGAAACATATCGTTAAAAAAAGAGAGTTAAATGATAAAGGATAATTTTAAAATCGCTGTTTTTGCCGGTGACGGTATCGGACCGGAAATCATGAAGGAAGCCTTAAAGATTTTAAATATTATCTCCAGCCACAAAAAGCTCAAATTTCAATTCCATGAAGGACTTGTCGGCGGTATCGCTTACGATAGCTATGGGACACCCCTTCCTGATTCAAGCCTGAAGCTAGCTTTGCAGAGTAACGCTGTTTTGCTGGGTGCCGTAGGCGGTCCCCAATGGGAATCTCTGGACTACAGTGTCAGGCCGGAAAGAGCGCTGCTGGGCTTACGCGGCCGTTTGGGAATCTATGCGAACCTGCGGCCCATCGTTGCTTTTGACGAACTGCTTGATGCGTCACCGCTTAAAAGAAATATCGTCCAGAACATTGATATTATGATTATCCGTGAATTGACCGGTGATATTTATTTCGGCAAACCGCGCGGCGTAAAAAAAAGGATAAATGGGAAACGTCAGGGCATCAACACCATGGCTTATTCCGAGGATGAAATTCACCGCATTGCCGTCCGTGCTTTTGAAATTGCCCGAACCCGCAAAAAAAATCTTGTTTCGGTGGATAAAGCCAACATTCTTGAAACCATGGAGTTATGGCGTGACGTGGTAACTGAAGTCGGACGACGTTACCCCGATGTTACGCTTAAGCACATGTATGTTGATAACTGCGCCTTACAACTCATCCGTGATCCGGCTCAGTTTGATGTCATTGTCACCACCAATTTATTCGGAGACATATTAAGCGATGAAGCTGCCATGTTGACCGGATCCATCGGCATGCTTCCCTCGGCAAGTTTGGGCAAAAAAACCGCTTTATATGAACCCATTCACGGCTCAGCTCCGGATATCGCCGGGAAAAACATTGCCAATCCATTGGCCATGATTCTGTCGCTGGCTTTGATGTTTCGTTATTCTTTGCCCATGCCAGCCGAAGCTGATCTGGTGGAAACTGCGGTTAGAAAAACGTTGGCGGACGGATTCCGAACGCAGGATATTCATCAGCCGAATAAAAAACTTGTCGGCACCGAAGCAATGGGTGATCATGTGGCCAAGAATCTACGCAAGCTCTTGAATGAATAATATCCAATAAAAATGCGGATCATGCCTGCAGGGACAGGAAATGGAATCAATCGTTTTTTTTGAAAAGATATTAATTAGTCCTCCCCGTGAAAAAATCTACCGGCGCCTTGGTTTCAAGAAAAAAACCACTGAACTTTCCGGTGCCCGGGGAAAAGAAACTGATTTTTTGATCAATGAAGCATCCTCTCTGATTTCTCTCAAGGGAATGATGGTGCGCCTTGCCATACAGCATAATGACGGTAAAAAAATAATGCTGTCTGGAGATTTGTCTTTCACAAGTCAGAAATTATCCAACGTTCTGCGCGATTGCGACGAAGCCGTTCTCATGGGAGCAACTGCCGGCAATGCCATCATGGAAGCGATCAAAGGAAAAACGTTTCAGGACGATTTAGCGGTTGCGGTTGTTTACGATGCCACCGCCAGTGAAATGACTGACTCCGCTCTGGATTGGATTGTTCATTATACTAATCAACTGATCCGCCGTGAAGGCAAAACTCTTTTGCCGAGACGGTTTTCCGCCGGCTACGCCGATTTTGCACTGGAAAATCAAAAAATAATTTACGAAAAACTGCAAATGGAGAAATTTGGTGTAAAAATAAATTCCAATTTTATTCTCCTTCCTGAGAAATCAGTTACTGCGATCTGTGGTATTTGCTAACCGCATACAGCAGAACAATTTATGCATGAAATCAAATAAGATCATGACAATCGTTTTTTCATCCGCACATAAAATTCCCGGCTTAACGACGTATTTATTCTATAAAAAAGATTTCTTATACTGTTCCGCAATAACATCTCTCTTGATAATTTTAAAATTATATAATATTATAAAATTCAATTGCGAGCTGTTCAATTCTTCTAACCACGACCCCTTTGCCGTCACGAAAAGGCTAATTCATGAAAAAAAACCGTTCATCTGGCATGAATGATTCCCAACACATCAGGGTATTGATCATTGAAGATTCTGAAGATGATGTGTTGCTTATCGAGCGGGAGTTAAAAAAGGGAGGATATAACCCTGTCCATGAGCGGATAGAAACTGCTTCTGCTATGAAAAAAGCCCTTCACGAGAATCAATGGGACTTTATTCTCTGTGATTACAAAATGCCCAATTTTAACGCTCCGGCCGCCCTCACGTTACTCAAGGAAGAAAACGTCGATATCCCGGTTATCATTGTATCCGGAACGATCGGCGAAGAGAAAGCGGTGGAATGCATGCGCATGGGCGCCCATGATTACATCATGAAGGGCAACTATTCACGTCTTTGCCCGGTCATCGCCAGAGAACTGCAAGAATCAAGACTCCGAAAAATACAGAAGGAAACAGAATCCCAAAAAAAGGCCGCCCTTGAACAATTGCGTCTCAGCGAGGAACGCTACCGCAAAATTACGAAATGCATTCCGGATTTGATTTGGATTATGGATTTATCGGGCCGGTTCATCTATGCCAATGAAGCGGTGGAACGCACTCACGGCTGGACAGCCGATGAGTATGTTAACCTGTCTTTGCAAGACCTGGTCTCACCTCAACAAATCGCGAGCGACACTGCAATACTCGCAGAACAACTTGTGAAAGCCAATGAACCCGGGTTCGATCGAAATACGACTCTCACTTTTGAATCGGAAGAATTACGCAAGGACGGTTCAACCTTCTGGGCTGAGATCACGGCCACCTTTCTGTGGTCGGAGGACGGTAAACCCAATGGCATTCTCGGCATTACACGCGACATTACCGAACGAAAGTTGACCCATGAATTTCTGAAGGAAAGTGAAAAGAAATATAAACTCCTCACAGAAAAGATGACCGATATCGTCTGGATTGTAGACGAGAATTTACGGACAGTTTATGTCACTCCTTCCGTCCAGACGGTGCTGGGCTTCACTCAGGAAGAAAGAATGAATCAAAACGCGGATCAGCAGCTGACGCCTGATTCATTGTCTTTCGCGCTGGAGGTTCTGTACAAAGAGCTTGCCATTGAAGAACATGGCGGTGGCGATCCCAACAGGTCCGCGACTCTCATATTGGAATATTATCATAAGAACGGCTCAACCATTTGGATGGAAACGATCATGAGCGCGCTTCGCAATGATCAGGGTGTCGCAATCGGCATTCATGGTGTTTCCAGAGATATCACTGAACGACGGCAGGCCGAGTTGGCCAGAGAAACGGCTTTGGAAGAGTTGAGAAAGAGCGAAGAATTACAGACAAGATTGGTCAATGCCATCCCCGATATTATTGTCGGCACCGATCTTGAAGGCAATATTCTCTTTGTGAATGATAACACGCTCCGGATAGGCGGTTACAGCCGGGAGGAATTAGAAGGACAATCTCTGCTTAAATATATAGCTCCTGAACATCTTGAGGACGCAGCGAACAACATGTCGCTCAGGATGGAGAGAAGAGTCGGGCCAAGAGAATACAATTTAATAACAAAAGACAAACGGGAAATACCTTTCGAAGTTATTGGAGACGTTTTGCGCAATGAAGATGGAATGCCTTTCGGCCTTGTCAATGTCGGTCGAGATCTGACTGAAAGAAAGCAGACGGAGACAATTCTACGAGAGAAAGAGGAACGTCTGTGCGGCATTACCGCAAACCTGCCGGGCGTTATTTTCCAGTTCTACGCGAAAGACAGCGGCGAATATGGAATCAGCTACATCAGTGAGCCGCTGGATGAATTTGCGAAAATATTGCAGAAACTGGATACGACAAATCTGGATACAGTATTTCCCGATTTTCTTTCCCGCATTCATGAAGGCGATCGGGAAAGATTTATTACGTCCATTAAAACGGCGGTGGAAAATGTTTCCCGCTGGAACTTCGAAGGCCGGGTTGCCATACAATCAGGCAAAATAATCTGGTTTCAGGGACTATCCGTACCGACGCGCCTTGAAGATCAGATCGTGTTTGACGGAATTTTACTGAACATTTCGGAGCGCAAGCTGGCGGAGGAAATTTCACAAAAATCCGAGGAAAAATTCCACAAAATTTTCATGACGACGCCGGAGTGCATTGTCATTTCGCGATTGAATGACAGTTTTATTATTGACGCGAATAAAGGATATGAAGATATCTTAGGATGGAAACGCGAAGACGTCATTGGAAAAAACGCTGAAGAATTCTTAAAATTATTCTGGATGGATCCATCGGAACGCGACTTTATGGTGAAAGAATTAAAATGCGGCAGAGAGATCCTGAATCGGGAGCTCAAATTCAGGAAAAATGACGGATCCGAGCGTTTTGGTAATTACTCTGCCCGAACCATAACCATCGACGAACAAGAGTGCATTATTTTTATCCTTCAGGACATCACCGATCGTAAATTGATGGAGATAGAACTTAAACGCACATTGGAAACCCTGATGAAATCCGTCGGAACAACTATTCAGGTTATGGTAGCCGCCATAGAAATGAGAGATCCCTATACGGCCGGGCATCAATTGCGGGTTGCGGACATCGCCAGAGCCATTGCCACGGAAATGAAACTAGCTCCGGACAGAGTTGACGGTATCCGGATGGCCGGCACGATCCACGATATCGGCAAATTATCCATTCCGGCAGAGATATTGTCCAAACCCACAAAATTGACAAAGATCGAATATTCCCTAATTCAAGAGCATTCTCTGAGCGGATATGAAATGTTGAAAAATGTGGAATCCCCCTGGCCGCTGGCTGAAATCGTGTATCAGCATCACGAACGCACCAATGGCACGGGCTATCCGAGACAGCTGAAAGGGGATGAAATCATTCTCGAAGCCCGCATTCTTGCCGTGGCTGATGTTGTTGAAGCCATGGCTTCTCACCGTCCTTATCGCGCGTCACTGGGTATTGTCGCAGCGTTGGAAGAAATTGAAAAAAATAAGGGTGTTTTTTATGATCAAACTGTCGTCGATGCCTGCCTGAGATTATTTCGGGAAAAAAACTACCAAATTCCCCAAATATAAATTTATTCAAAATTTTCTTCAGTGCGGATATTAACCTGAATAGTGTAAGGATGATCAAAAAACCGTCTTCGAATTTAAAATCAGGAATCATTAAAACATTTATTCATTGCCGGCTTAAAAAAAATGACACTTCTCATATAAAATTTGCTATTATGACACAAGACTGTTTTTCATCTGTGATTATCGCGTTATATAAAATACTCAAAAGGTAAATATATGGCAAAAAATACTGCATCTAAAATCATTGAACGACAAACTCTCCGTGTCCTGATGATTGAAGA
>DJVN01000020.1:11660-15976 GCA_002441205.1 Syntrophaceae bacterium UBA6255
CAGAGAATGTGAAGATGCAAAAACCAGGGGGAAAAAGAGATTGGCGGAAGAATTATTAATTCAGAGCGAAGAGAAATATCGAATTATCCTGGAAAATATCGAGGATGGGTATTACGAAGTGGATCTTGCCGGTAATCTTACATTTTTCAACAATGCCGTGTGCCGGATACTGGGTTATTCCAGAGATGAATTGGCAGGAATGAACTATAAGCATTACACGGTTGAAGAAGACTCCAAAAGACTTTTTCAGACATTTAATAAAGTATACAAAACAAGTCATCCGACTAAAATTTTTGATTGGCGGGTTGTCAACAAAGACGGAGTTAAGAAATATATTGAAGCATCCGTTTCATTGTTAAAAGATTCTTCCGGTAAGTCAACGGGATTTAGAGGAATTGTACGGGACATTACCGAGAGCAAAGAAATGGAAAAAAGTTTACGCGAGGAGGAACAAAGATTTCGGGCGTTGGCTGAACAATCTTCGGACATCATCCTGATTATAGATAGAAAAGGAATGATCACTTACGAAAACAAGACGGTGAATGAGATTCTAGGATACAATCCGAAAGAAAGAATCGGTGCCAGTTCCATAATTAATGTCCATCCTGATGATGTGAAGTTTAATATTGAGGGATTCCGAAAACTATTCAAAGATATCAACGCTCCTGCTCTGCGCACCGAGGTACGTGTTCGTCATAAAGACGGAAGTTGGCGAATATTCGAAGAAGTGGCCAGCATCTTGTCCAAAGATAATAAAGTTGAATCGGTTGTGGTCAATCTTCGTAATATTACGGAGCGCAAAAGATTCGAAGAGAAGCTAAGAGAAAAAGAATTAATGTTTAGAACTCTTTTCGAAAACAATCCGGTGGGTGTTTTTCTGCTGAAAGATAGAACATTCATCGAAGTCAACCCTGCTCTATGCAATATCACAGGATACCCCGCTGAAGAACTTATCGGACAGCCCGTCCTTACGGGTTACGCCAGTGAAGAGGAAGGTGTCAGAGCGGGCACGATTCTTTACGAACAAGTTGCTAAAAAGGGACTGGGAATTACGGAAGCCCGCTTAAAACGCAAGAATGGCGACCTTTTTGATGGATTGTTATATTTGACTCCCATTGATCCACAGGACAGTTCTCTGGGCTATGAAGGAATTATGATTGATATCACAGAGCGTAAACGCGCGGAAGAAGCTTTGAGCAAAAGTGAAAGATACTTCAAGGAGATTACGGAAAACTCTTCAGACATCATTATTATTACCGACGAAAAAGGAAACATAAAATATTGCAGTCCTTCTATTGAGCGTTTTGCAGGTTATACAACGCAGGAGGTTATGGGGAAAAGCGCATTTATTTATATTCATCCTGATGAAGTTAAACGCGCCTTTGACGAGTTCGTAAAGTTTATTTCAGTTAAAGATAATCTACTTGCTTCCGATTCATTCAAAATATTGCATAAAGACGGTTCAGAAAGATTTTTTTATGGAATGGGTAAAAATCTTTTGGACAATCCTGATATAGCGGGTATTGTCATGAATGTCCGCGATGTTACCGAGCAACGACTTGCTCAGGATGCGTTAAAGAAAAGTGAAACAAAATACCGCAACATTTTTGAAAATGCGATGGAGGGCATTTATCAGGTAACTCCGGACGGAAAGTTTATCACAGCCAACGCCACCCTGGCCAGGATGGCCGGGTATAATTCACCGGAAGATTTGATAGAATCCATTCAGGATATAAAATCCGATCTTTATGTTCATCCGGAAGACCGCGATAGATTTCTGAAAATAATAGAGACTGAAGGTTTCGTGGAAACTTTTGAAGTGCAGTTTTACAGAAAAGACCGAAGTATTTTTTGGGTTGTTCTAAATGCGCGGGCGGTCAAGAATGAACAAGGTAATATCCTTTACAATGAAGGACTCGTCGAAGACATTAGTCCGCGTAAACAGGCCGAGGAACGTCTTCACGAAAGTCTTGAAAGACTTAAAAGAGCCGTTAATACTACGATTCAGGTTCTCGTATCCGCTTTGGAAATAAGAGATCCCTATACGGCGGGTCATCAGTCCCGATCCGCAAATCTGGCCTGCGCCATCGCGACTGAAATGGGATTGCCTCAGAATAAAATTGATGGAATAAGCATGGCCGGTGTCATTCATGATATCGGGAAATTATCCATACCCGTTGAGATATTGTCCAAACCCTCTAAATTAACAAATCTGGAATTTGCGCTCATCAAAGAACACTCCCAGAGCGGGTATGAAATGTTGAAGGACATTGAATCTCCCTGGCCGTTGGCGAAAATCGTCCAACAGCATCATGAACGAATGAACGGCACCGGCTATCCCCAAAATCTTAAAGGAGAAGAAATTCTGATAGAAGCACGCATTCTCACGGTCGCTGACGTTGTGGAAGCCATGGCTTCCCATCGACCTTATCGCGCCTCCTTGGGTGTTGAAGCGGCGTTGGAGGAAATCGAAAAAAACAAAGGAATTCTTTATGATAAAAACGTCGTAGCTGCCTGCCTGAGATTGTTCCGCGAAAAAGGTTATACTTTAGAATAANNCATTAAATGAAAAATTGTAAAAAAGTTATTATTAATGATATAAGAACGTCAAAATTTTTTATATTTTTAGGAGATCGTTGTAATTGCAATGTCTAAAATTAAAAGTCTTTTGAATAAAAAAATTATTATTCTGGACGGAGCAACCGGCACCGAATTGCAAAAAAAAGGTTTGCCGCCGGGGGTTTCGCCGGAAATCTGGTGCCTGGAAAATCCTGAAATCATCAGCGACGTCCATTCATGCTATCAAAAAGCCGGCGCTCAAATTGTCTATACCTGCACCTTCGGGGCAAACCGTTTTAAGCTAAAACAATATGGCGTGAAAAAGGATGCTTACAAAGTCAATCTGGAACTGGCGCGCATAGCCAGAAAAGCCTGCAGCAATAAGACGCTGATTGCCGGTGATATCGGCCCGACCGGTTTGTTTATCGAACCATTCGGCTCTCTGGCTTTTGAAGAAGCAGTGGATGCTTTTAAAGAACAGGTGTGTGGATTGATTGACGGAGGAAGCGATCTGATCGTTATCGAAACGATGGTTGACATTCAGGAAGCGCGCGCTGCCCTGCTGGCCGTCAAAGAAATTGCCGATATTTTCACGGTGGTCTCCATGACGTATGAAAAAGACGGTCACACCCTGGGAGGAACTCCTCCCCCCAGCGCGCTGATTACCATGCAGAGTCTGGGTGCGGACGCGGTGGGCTGCAACTGCTCGGCCGGGCCCGAACAAATGATTGATTTCATCACAGCCATGAAACCTTACGCCACCGTGCCCCTTGTGGCCAAACCCAATGCCGGCATGCCAAAACTCGAAGGCGGAAAAACAATCTTCGAAATGGATGCGAAAACGTTTGCCTCTTTCAGCCTCAAAATGGCGGAAGCTGGCGCCAATCTTCTGGGCGGCTGCTGCGGCACCACACCGGAACACATCCGAACGCTGGCAGATGTTTTGACAGACAAAAAGCCTGTTTCACCTCGGCGCAAATCCATCTCGGCTCTCAGTTCCGCACGCAGTTTCCTGGCCATTAGCGAAAATGAGCCTTTGTACCTTATCGGAGAAAGAATCAACCCCACCGGCAAAAAGGCTTTACAGCAGGAGTTGAAAGAGGGAAAGTTGTCGATCATCAGGCAAATGGCTGCCGAACAGGAAACGCAGGGCGCCTCTCTTCTGGACGTCAATATCGGTCAGCCCGGCATTGATGAAGTTCAAACCATAAAAAATGTTATTGGACTTTTATCCACATCGAGCCGTTTGCCGCTGGTGATAGATTCTTCCCGTATTGAAACGATTGAAGCCGCTCTGCGGATTTATCCCGGCAGAATGCTGATTAATTCCATTTCCGGAGAAAAAGAAAAACTGGCCAAACTTTTGCCGTTGGCCGCCAAATACGGCGCCATGTTTATTCTGCTTCCTCTTACCGACGGCGAAATTCCGCCAACAGCAAAAAAACGCCAGGGAGTAATTGAAACGATTTTCCGCAAAGCGAAAGATTTCGGTTTCACCAAGGACGATATTTTCATCGACGGGCTGACAATGGCAGTCGCCGCCGATGCTCATGCGGCGCAAGAAACTCTTCTCACACTTGACTGGTGTAAAAAAACTTTCAAGAGCAAAACAATTTTGGGACTCTCCAATGTTTCTTTCGGCATGCCGGCTCGCCCCTGGCTCAACGCCACTTTTCTGGCCATGGCGCAATATTGCGGTTTGACGGCGGCAATTGCCAATCCGGCGGGTGTCGAATTCATGAACGTGAAAAGAGCGG
>DJVN01000020.1:15984-32626 GCA_002441205.1 Syntrophaceae bacterium UBA6255
AGAAAAAATCGCGTCAGCCATTCTGGAAGGCAACAGAGATCGTATTACCGAACTAATTGATGAAGCGCTTCAATCCGGTCTGTCCGCCTCACAACTGGTTGATGAAATCATGATTCCAGCCATCGTACGCGTGGGTGATCTTTACGATAAAAAAATTTATTTTTTGCCCCAACTCATGGCGTCAGCTGAAGCAATGAAGAAAGCGCTGGCTTATCTTGAACCGCATTTGAAAAAAGCAGCCGTGGCAGATAAAGGGAAAGTCATTCTGGCCACTGTTCGGGGTGATATTCACGATATCGGGAAAAATATTGTCGCACTGCTTTTGAAAAATTATGGTTATTGTGTTATTGATCTGGGCAAAGATGTATCCGAACAGGTAATTCTTGACGCCGCTCATAAAGAAAAACCAGATGTCATCGGCCTTTCCGCGCTTATGACGACGACCATGGTTAACATGAAAGACATCATAGCGCTGGCGCGCGCGCAAGGCATCAGGACTGATTTCCTTGTAGGCGGAGCCGTCGTGACCGATGCTTATGCAAAATCCATCGGCGCTTCTTTTGCCAAAGACGGCGTGGAAGCGGTTAAGGTTATCGAAAAATTGATTAAAAAGTGATTTTCTGTACAATGAAATTTGCAAAGTTACAGCGAGAGAAATACACGACAACCTCGGCAATATTTTTTTCACTCTTGATTCACTTTACCGCTGGAATTTTTCTGTTTTTGACTTTATCAACAGATTCAATCTCCTCTCCAGATTCAAATAGAATAAAACTGGTCTGGATCTCCTTTAATCATAAAATGGAAATACGCAACGAAACAACGCAAAAGAATCCTCCGAAGCAAAAAAAAGTCCCCGAAAAAGGAACACGTACGGTGCCGGAAAAAATTGNNCGACGACGAAACCTTGCCGAACAAGGAAGTGCCCGGCGGAACAGAAATCCAAAAAATATCTTATCATGGAAACGCGCTCTCCAGGAACGAAATGACCGAAAACAATTCCAGCCTCAACACGGTTATAGCTTATCCTTTGTATAAAGAAAACGCTCCGCCTGTCTATCCTGAAATAGCGCGCGTTCGCGGATATGAAGGCATTGTTCTGGTGTCCGCGGAAATTTTACCGAATGGTCGCGTGGGCGAGGTAAAAATCAGAAAATCATCAGGATATGCCATCCTGGATCGATCGGCCATACAGGCGGTCAGGCCCTGGAAATTCGAACCGGCAAAAAAATCAGGCAATCCGTTTACCGCATGGGTGGATCTACCGATTAAATTTACCTTAAACAACAATTCTCAATCATAACTATAAAGCGGAGACTTATCATGAACATCGATAAAATGAAGAAAAAACTGGGCGAAATTATTCTCGAGAAATCATTCAAATATAGTGAAAATCCGCCTTTCACACTCGCATCCGGCAAGCAAAGTTATTATTACTTCAACTGCAAACCGACGACGCTTGATCCTGAAGGCATGAATCTAATCGGAACGATTATTTTCGATATGCTTAAGGATACAGATATTACTGCGGCTGGAGGCCTGACGTTGGGAGCTGACCCGATAGCCAACGCTCTTGCAGTCATATCGTATCAAAAAGGAAAACCCATTAAATCTTTCATTGTCAGAAAAGACGTTAAGGACCACGGCACGAAAAGCGCGATAGAAGGCAATGTGTCTTCGGGGGAAAAAGTCGTCATCATCGATGATGTCATCACGACAGGAGGTTCCACCATTATCGCGATAGAACAAGCACGAAAAGCAGGATTAAAAGTCGAAATGGTTATCACGCTTATTGACCGCGAAGAAGGCGGCAAAGAAAATATCCTGAAGTATGTTAATAATATTAAAAGCATTCTGACCAGAACTGAAATTGTAAAACTGCATAAAAAAAATTAACACTGACTTGACCAAAGAGAGTGCCCTTAAAAGCATAAAACCATCTAAGACGATACAAATTACATTGACAGATTACAAGCATTGTCCTACATTTAAAAATATTTTTGGATGAACCTATGAAAAATAAATTTTTATTCTTAATATGCTTAATTTCCCTGATTCTGATTGGATGTAACGCGGCCATAAATCTTCAGGGAAAAGTTGCCGGCATACGCTACGGTAAGTTCTTTTATGAGGATGGAAATCTTGTCCGCGAATACAAAGTTGATATTGATTTGGCGTGGAAGGCTTGTGAAAAATCAATGACGGATCTGAAGGCAACGGATATCCAAAAAGAACGTAAAATTTCCACCGGTGTTATTAAAGCTTTCATTCAGGATGAAAAAGCGACAATCAAAGTTGAGTACCTGGGTCAAAGCCTAACATCTGTTTCCGTTTTTGTCGGCACGGTCGGCAACAATATGGCTTCCCGTCTCATCCATGAAAGGATCGTCAGCAATTTAGCAACAAATTGATAAAAATATTAACATTGTAATATTGATTGACCGTTAATTTCTTTTGACCAGCAGCAATCCTTTCAAATAACGGCCTTCGGGATGACCAAATAAAGTTGGATGGTCCGGTCCCGCTTCCAGTCTGGACAAAAGCTGTATCTCTGCACCGGCATCACGTGCCGCGGCCAGAACTATTTTATTAAAAAGGTCTTCTTCAATAAAATTGGAGCAGGAAAAAGTGGCAAGCATTCCGCCTTTGGTAAGATGTTTTAAGGCTTGTAAATTAATGTCCTTGTAACCGCGTGATGCCTTCGCCACATCTTTTTTTGTTTTGGCAAATGCCGGCGGGTCCAGAATAATAAGACTGAAATTTTCCGACGTATTTCTGAGATAATCGAAAACGTCGGTTTCGATGACCGGATAATTTTCGACGGTAAACCAGTTCAGATGCAAATTCTTCCTGGCAGCAATACAAGCCGAATGCGATATGTCCAGAGATACCACTCTTTTAGCACCGCCTTCAGCGCAATAAACGGAAAAAGCGCCCGTATAACAAAAACAATTCATAACCTGGGCATCGCGACTCAAAGCTCCCAGCTTCTCTCTATTAAGGCGCTGATCGAGAAAAAATCCTGTTTTCTGGCCGGAAACGATATCCACTTCAAATCTCAAATCGTTTTCCAGGATTTCCACAGTGCCGTTTGTACTTTCTCCAAACAAGACTTCGTTATTTGAGTCGAGCCCCTCGAGCCTACGCGAACGGCTGTCGCTCATTTCATAAATCTTGGTCGGTTTTAACTGGGCAACAAGAGCATTTAAAAGATGACTTTTCTGTTTTTCCATGCCCGCGGTGGCAATCGAAATAACCAGGGTTGTATTATAGACATCAACAATCAGTCCCGGGAATCCGTCACCTTCGGCATTAATTAAACGATAGGCATTTGTGTGATCACCGATTATTTTTTGTCTTAACTTGCATGCATCGTGCAAACGGGACTGCCAGAAATACGGGGAAACATTATCTTCACATTTTCGGGTCAAAACGCGAAAAGCGATATCGGTTGAAGGATTATAAAATCCCAAGGCCAGATTATTGCCTGCCGAATCTTTGGCCAGGACAATGTCCCCAACGCCCGGATTTCCTGTAACCTTGGTTATTGCGCCGGAAAATATCCAGGGATGACCACGCAGGATGGCTTCTTCCCGTCCCTTTTTCAAGGTTATTGCCGGATACGTTATTTTTAACATTGTGCGATAAAATATCTTTTCCGGCTTGAAATTGCAAGGCACATTATATTATAAGTGTCGCTGACATTAAGAAAACAAGGAGATTAAACAATGCACGCGGTAATAATGGCTGGCGGGAAAGGTGCAAGATTCTGGCCCCGTAGCAGAGAGAAAAAGCCCAAGCATTTGTTGGACATTATCAGCGATAAAACGATTATTCAAGAAACAGTTGATCGGATAAAGCCCCTCGTTTCCCCTGAAAATATTTTAGTGGTCACAGGAAGAAAGCATGCCGGCACATTAATCAAACAACTTCCGGAAATTCCCCCCCGAAACATTATTATTGAACCCCAGGGGAAAAATACGGCGGCTTGCATCGGGCTGGCGGCATTGCACATCCAAAAAATCGTTTCCGATGATGTCATGATTGTCCTGCCTTCCGATCATGTTATCGCCGATTCAGAAAAGTATCTCCAGGCAATCAGAACGGCGTCAGAAACAGCGACGAAAGAAAACGGGCTGGTAACGATAGGCATCAAGCCATCCAGTATTCAAACAGGCTTCGGATATATCGAACGTGCTGATTTATGGAACATAATAAATGATGAAGAAGTGTTTCGCGTAAAATCCATTCGTGAAAAACCGGACTTTCAGCAGGCAAAATTATTTATCGAAAGCGGTAATTTTTACTGGAATAGCGGCATGTTTATTTGGAAAACTTCTGTCATATTAGAAGAAATAAGCCGCAGACTTCCGGATTTATATTCGGGATTAGTGAAAATAGAACAGGCGCTCGGATCCGATGATGAAGCAACGACAGTCCGGAGCGTCTATAAAAAACTTGCATCCATTTCCATTGATTACGGCGTTATGGAAAAAGCGGATAAGGTCTTTGTCATTCCGGGAGATTTCGGTTGGAGCGATATCGGCAGTTGGGACACGCTTGCGGACATATCTCCCGGAGATATAAAAAACAACACCTCGCTGGGCGGTAGCAGGATCATTATTGAGGATTCGGAAAACTCGCTGGTTTACAATCCAGGCAGGCTCACGGCGTTGGTCGGGGTGAAGGATTTAATCATTGTGGAAACAAAAGATGCTTTGCTCATCTGCAAAAAAGGACGCTCTCAGGATGTGAAAAAGATTGTTGAAAAACTGGACGCGGACAAAATGAAGAAATATCTTTAAGTCTATTTCAGATAAACCGGTTTATTTTTTATTTTATTTCCTTTTTTGTCGAGTTCATTCATGATGATTTCGAGAGTGGTTATTTCATCGTCAAAAGTCACCACAACAAAATCCTTCTTTTCGAAGTCATATTTCTTGACGCCTTTGATCTGTTCCAGGATAGCCCCTATCCTGTTTTGGGCACCTCAGGCGGAGCAACCGGGAATATTCAACTGAACCATTCTTTCTGCCGCCACCGTCACATTAAAGGAGACTGTAAAAAAAAGAAGAATAAAAAACAAAACAAATATTTTTTTCATTATCCGCCTCTTTGTTTTTTCATTTTTATCATAATGCCAATCCGCACGGAAATGCAACTGCAATTTACAATTGACAGGCACATCCAAATTTGTGATAGAAACTTACAATTTCATAACGGATGCCAGAAAAGCCTATGACGATTACTTTAAACGCCTCATTGATTTTAGCCTCCGCTTCCCCACGGCGGCGGGAAATGCTGCAGTCGGCCGGATTAAAATTTAAAATCATTCCCGCCCACGTCAATGAAGATTATCTGCGGGGAGAAAGCCCGTCAAAACATGTCCGGAGACTCTCCCGTGACAAAGCCATGGCGATCGCCCGGCAGCATCAGCATTCCTGGGTCCTGGGAGCGGACACCATTGTGGTAATTGACGGAATGATTCTAGGCAAACCTCAAAACAAAACACAGGCCAGAAATATGTTGAAGAAATTAAGCGGGCGCGAACACGCGGTTTTTACCGGTTTCTCGATTATCCACAGCGGGAAAGCAATTTGCAGAACAAACGTTGTTCAATCCGCCGTGTGGTTTAAAGCGATCCGTCGTGAGGAAATGAACTGGTATATTAACTGTTCAGAACCCTACGATAAGGCCGGCGGATATGCCGTACAGGGCAAAGGCGCCTGCTTCATCAAATCGATCCGCGGCTCCTACACCAATGTCATCGGACTGCCGCTCTGCGAAGTTCTGGAAGAATTTAACAAACTGCAGGCCATCACGTTAGGATAAATGTCATGGAAACAGCTATTGCCGCCAATATAAAAGCCATCCGGCAACGCATGGCCGCGGCCGCCGTGAGATGTCAACGCGAACCCGATTCCATCAAACTGCTGGCGGTTACCAAAACCGTTTCCGCCGCACGAGTCAATGAAGCCATCGCTGCGGGAATAGCAGCGTTCGGCGAAAATTACGTCCAGGAAGCGAAAGAAAAAATTGCGGCGATAGACAAGCGTGTGGAGTGGCATATGATCGGATATCTTCAAACCAATAAGGTCAAGTACGTTGTAAATCTTTTCGACTATATCCATTCCGTTGACCGCCTGGAGTTGGCCCGGGAGATCAACAGGCGGGCCGCTTCGACCGGACGTAAAATGAACATTCTCGTTGAAATAAACGTCAGCGGTGAAAACACCAAAAGCGGTATACCGATGGTTCATGCGATGGAACTGATAAAAGCCATTTCATCGCTGGAAAACCTTTCGGTCAAAGGCCTGATGACCATGCCGCCTTATTCCGACAATCCCGAAAGTTCCCGCCCCTATTTTTCCGAACTCAAAAGCCTTCAAAAAAAAATTATTAACGAAGGCATTCCGGGGATCCGGATGGATGAGCTTTCCATGGGCATGACCGATGATTTCGAAATCGCCGTTGAAGAAGGCGCAACAATCGTGCGCATCGGCAGGGCTATTTTCGGAGAAAGAACATAACAGAAGGTTGAACTAAAAACCGTTAATTGATAGATAAGGATTTACCGTCTTTCGGATTGGCTGAAGTTTTCTTATAGACCTTCAGGCAGGCATCAACGACCACCGGGTCGTATGTTATGCCCTTGAACTTGACAATTTCCTGAATGGCGGCATCCACTCCCAGCGCCGGCCGGTAAGGTCTGTAGGACGCCATCGCGTCGATAACATCCGCAACCCCTATAATACGCGCCTCCAGTGCGATCTCATCACCCTTCAGGCCTCTCGGGTAACCCGAACCGTCCATCCTTTCATGGTGCTGATAAATAATTTCCGCCACAGGATAAGGGAATTCGATACTTTTCAGAACATCGTTGGCGACCTTGCAATGTGTTTTGATAATTTCCATCTCGAGTTTACTTAAAACACTTGGTTTGGTCAAAATCTCGGAAGGAACGGATATCTTACCGATGTCATGAAGAGTCGCGGCGATATGAATAAAAGAAAGCTGGTCTTCAGACAATTTCATTTCTTTGGCAATTTTGCAGGCAATCTTCGCCACCTGATCTTCATGTCCTGACGTATAAGGATCTCTCGTTTCTATAATCTTGGATAATGTCCGGACAATGCCGTCCAAAATGATTTGCGATTTCTTATAACTTTCCTTGAGCTTCTCCGTCTGAATTAAAAGATCGTTGGTTTTTTCCTCGGCCTTCTTTTCCAGCTTTTTGTTCAAAGCCATCAATTCTTTATTTTTGTTTTGTATCATTTCCATCAGACGTCTATTTTCGGCCAGTATTTCAACCTTGGAAAGAGACTGTTTGATATGAAGCAGTATTTCCTCTTCATGCCATGGTTTTGTGAAATAAAGATGAACTCCGCCCTTGTTGATAGCTTCAATAATGGAGTCAGAATCGGCATAGCCTGTGAGGAGAATGCGTACGGCGTCCGGGAAAATCTCCTTGGCCTGAGCAAAAAATTGAACACCGTTCATCTCAGGCATTCTTTGATCGGAAATAATGAGAGAAAAAGGTTTCTTAGCCGAGCGCAGAATATTCAGCCCGTCCAAACCATTATTCGCGACACGAACTTCATAATCCTCATCGGCTAAAATTCGCTTAAAAGCATTAAGAATAGAATCTTCATCATCGACAATTAAAATCGAATGTTGATAACTTAAACGTTGAGGCAGCTTAAAATCCTTTCTGATACCGATAACCACAATAATTTTTTAATATATCTGGCATTAAAAACTATTTTGATAATTATGTCAAGGTTTCGTTGCTCAACGAATTCATTGTCTAATAATTTTATTCAAAAAGTTTATTATATAATCTGAATTTTTTTATGTTTGATCAGACCGGTTTGACCAAAACTTCAGCTATGAATAACTTCTCTTAAGAATTGACCGGTTATGGAATTATCATCATGCGCCACCTTCTCGACCGTTCCCGAAGATATAATGCTACCGCCCCCCGAACCTCCTTCCGGTCCCAGATCAATGACATAATCGGCGCATTTGATAACATCCAGGTTATGTTCTATGACAACCATTGTATTTCCCATATCCACAAGACGCATCAAAACATCCAGCAGTTTCTGAATATCGGCAAAATGCAGTCCAATGGTAGGCTCGTCCAGAATATAAAGGGTGTTACTGTTTACTTTTTTTCCCAATTCCCGCGCCAGTTTTATTCTCTGTGCTTCACCACCCGAAAGCGTCGTGGCTGACTGTCCCAGGTGAATGTATCCCAGCCCGACATCGTTTAAGAGTTGCAGATGCGATTTAATGGAAGGAATATTGGAAAAAAATGCGAGCGCCTCTTTGACGGTCATGTCCAGAATATCGGCAATATTCTTATCCTTATATTTGATATCCAGGGTGTCCTGATTGAATCTTTTTCCATGACAGGCATCACAGGTCACATAAACATCGGGCAAGAAGTGCATTTCTATCTTAATCAACCCATTGCCCTCACAGGCTTCGCAGCGTCCTCCCTTTACGTTAAAACTGAAACGACCCGGCTTGTATCCGCGCATTCTCGATTCCGGAAGATTCGTAAATAAATCGCGAATAAAAGAAAATATTCCCGTATAAGTGACCGGATTAGAGCGCGGTGTGCGGCCGATGGGATGCTGATTAATCATGATAACACGTTCAATATCTCCCAGATCCACAACTTTTTTAATTTTTCCCATTGAACCGTTGCATTGATTCAAACGGCGTGCCATAACTTTATAAAGCGTTTCAATTACCATGGTGCTTTTACCGGAACCGGATACGCCGGTCACCGCTGTAAAAACGCCTACCGGTATCTTAATATCGATATTCTTCAGATTATTTTCGCTTGCGCCTTCCAGGATAATATGTCTCCCCTTGACAGGTCTTTTCTGCGGCGGCATGGCGATACATTCTTTGCCGGATAAAAATCTTCCGGTAAGCGAATCCTGGCTTTGGAGAATTTCTGAAGGCGTTCCCTGAAAAACTATTTCTCCACCGTCTGTTCCCGCGCCCGGTCCTATATCAACGATATGATCGCAGGCCATGATCATATCGGCGTCGTGTTCCACCACCAGCACCGTATTGCCCATGTCACGAAGTCTTTTTAACGTATCAATCAGACGCAGATTATCCTTCTGATGGAGTCCGACAGTCGGCTCATCCAGCACATACAGGACGCCCATTAGTCCGGACCCGATTTGCGTGGCAAGTCTAATGCGCTGGCTTTCCCCGCCCGATAAAGAAGACGTGGCTCTTTCCAGACTCAGATAATCCATGCCGACATTCAGCATAAATTGCAGGCGGCTTTTGATTTCACGAATGATTCTTTCTGTAATACTTATTTCCTGCGACGTCAGTTGTATTTGCTCAAAGAAGTTAAAACAGTCTCGAATAGACAATCGGCAAAGATCATAAATATTTTTATCCTTAACGGTAACGGCAAGCACTTCTTTTTTTAAACGAGCGCCATGACAGGTATCACAGGCGCTTAAATCAATATAGCGCATCAAATCATTGCGCACCGCCGTAGAAGTGGTTTCTTTCCAGCGACGTTCCAGTTGTTTAATGGCTCCTTCAAATGGCCGGTGAGTGAAATATCTTTTATTGCCGCGGTCATGATAAAATTTGATATTCTCATTGCCGGATCCGTAAAGAAGAACTTTTTGAATCTTGTCCGGAAGCTTATTAAAAGGTGTATTAAGATCAAAACGGTAATGCGTGCTGAGGGCATCCAGGAGGCTATAGTAATACAGGGAACTTCTGCCTGCCCAGGGAGCGATAGCGCCATCCCGCAGGGATATGCCGGAATCAGGCACAACCAGATATTCCGTAAAACGCATCGACGAACCAAGGCCATTGCAGTCAGGACAGGCGCCATAGGGGCTGTTAAAAGAAAACATGCGGGGGATCAGTGCGGAAAGACTTATCCCGCAATCGGGACAGGCATATTTTTCGCTGAAAAGCATTTCCTCGCCGCCGGCAATCACAATACGCACAAGCCCTTCCGAGCGGCCGGTCGCAATCTCCAGAGAATCCCGCAATCTTTTTCTGATGCCTTCTTTTAAAACCAGACGATCCACAACCAGATCAATGTCATGACGTTTGTTTTTCTCCAGCACAATATCTTCGGCAAGATCACGAATATCCCCGTCGATCCGAACACGCGCGAAACCTTCTTTCTGAAGTTTCTTCAACTCTTTTTGAAATTCACCTTTTTTGCCTCGCACCAGCGGCGCCAGAACGCTGAACGCCGTATTCTCCGGAAGAGAAAGAATATTTTCCAGAATACCGTCAATGGTTTGTGATTTGATTTCCCGTCCACACCTGTAACAATGACAGATACCGATCGCGGCGTACAGCAAACGAAAATAATCGTAAATTTCGGTTACCGTGCCAACCGTGGAGCGGGGATTATGGCTTGACGCGCGCTGTTCAATGGCAATGGCCGGCGATAAACCTTCGATGGATTCCACAATTGGTTTATCCATCTGACCAATAAACTGACGGGCGTAGGTGGAAAGCGATTCAACATAACGCCTCTGGCCTTCAGCGTAAATCGTATCAAACGCCAGCGACGACTTTCCGGAACCGCTCACGCCCGTAATGATAACAAATTGATCCCGGGGAATATCCAAACTTATATTTTTTAAGTTATGTTGAGCGGCGCCTCTTATTTTTATCGCGTTCATATCTAATTTTCGTTCAGATTTTATAATTTTATTTCAACATGCGATCTGGCTCGGACGGAAGCAATCCATTCTCCGAATTTCTTGTCCAATTTTTCCTCTTCAAGTTTTGCCTTTATTTCCTCTCTCACTACGGCAATCGGCTTCAATCCGGCACCTTTCTTGTCCACTACCTTAATAATATGAAATCCGACACTGGATTCGATGACCTCACTTACCTGGCCTACGGAAAGGCCGAATGCTACCGCTTCAACCTCCCGAATAATGGTTCCTTTCTCGATGAAACCGACGTCACCGCCATGTGACGCCGCCGGTCCCTTCGAATGTTGAGCAACCAACAAATCAAAAGATTCTCCCTTCATGATGCGATCCCGCAGACGAAGAGCCTCATTTCTTAACTTATTTTCCACATTTTTATCCGCCCCGGAAGGACGGGGCAATAAAATCTGCTTCATTCTCACACTTTCTTGACCCTCGTATTCCTCACGGTGTTCGTTGTAATAAGCTCCGATTTCACTATCGCTGACAATTATTTTATCTTTTACTTCCCGGCGCAACAGCCGCGTACGGACTATTTGCGATCTGATATCTTTTTTTACAGCCTCAATGGTGCTCCCTTCCGCGGCAAGATTTTTAAGAAAATCCTGCATACTTAAATGTTGTCGAGTCAGCGTTTCCTGAATAACACCCATCACATCTTCTTCCTTGACAATAACGCCTGTTTTTTTTGCTTCCTGTTCAATCAGCAAATTGTCAACAAGTCTTTGCAGAAAAGTTTCTCTGCTCTGTATGATCAAGTCATCCTTGTCTTGACCTTTATAAGTATTTTCAATATTTTTCAGGTAAGGTTCGAATGCCAAATTCAGTTCGTAAAGGGTTATGATCTCATCATTAACTACGGCCACAATTTTATCGACAATTCTGGCGTAAACCGGCAGAGATAAAAGCATGATACTCAAGAATATTATTAATCTAATCTTTCTGTAAAAATCCACAACCCTTCCTCCCTTGTTTAAATTTACTGATGATATTATTTTAACTGAATATTTGTTTCTTTTTTTATAACAGCTTTTTTCTTTAGTTCTTCCAACCAGATCACATAAGCCGATTCTTCTTTTTGAATACGTACGTCGGCAATAACATCTTCCCTGACGTCGGCCAATTCTCTTTCTTTTGCAGGTTGATTCTCCATAACCTTGAATATATGAAACCCATAAGAACTCTGTACGATCGGACTGATTGTATTAACAGGTATTCTAAAAATGGTTTCATCCAGGGGTTCCGGCATTACGAATCGGTTAATAAATCCCAGCTCACCGCCACGGGAGGCCTCCGGACTGATCGACATGTCTGAGGCCACTTTGGCAAATTCTTCTCCTGATTTTAATCTTTCTATCACTTTTTCAGCGGTGGACATATCTCGTACGACGATCTGCGATACCTTAACCCTTGCTTCACTTTTGTAATGGCTATGGTGTTTTTCAAAATATTTTTTTATCTCATCTTCGGATATTTTAATACTGGCATTCACATCCTTTTCGATAAGTTTCTGCAGAAGCAGTTCATTTTTAAATTCCTCTTTCCATTTTCCATAATCTATATCTCCCCGGGCAAACAAGCTTGTGAAATCTTCGCCATAATCTTTTTTAATGTCTTTGATTTTATCCTCCAACTCACTATCGCTTACAGATAGGTTCAGCTCCTGGGCGCGAAGGTACAATATTTTTTCCATAATCATACTGTCCAGAATTTCTTCTTCAAATCTTTTCATATAATCAGGCTGATTCAGAAAATTTCCGGGCACCAAACGTTTTTTTTTATCAATGCGGGCTTGATATTCATCAAGATAAATTTTGGAACCATTAACCGAGGCAACGTGCGGACGGGAAAATATATTCATTTTGTCGCAGGCGACAATGAAAAAAGACAAAAGCAAATAAAAAAAACAGAAACGCGTCATTAATATTACTGCAGATTTTCCGGCAAAACAAAAAATATTAGACGGCTGATTTACTTTTCTCATAATGTTTCCTTATATCCTGCTTACAACTATTGGGCAAGCATCTTTAACAACAACTCGGCTTGATGTAATATTTCTTTTTCGGAAAGCGACGGAGCGGGAAAAAACAACTTATAATCGGGAGTAAAACGTAAATCTTTAATTTTCTTACGATATAGAGAAATAATCTTTTCAGGATCCACCGGGGAATTATCCCCGAAAAAAATATAAAAATTTTTACCATCATAGCCCATCTTTTTACCTTTCAACGGCTTCAGAGAATTTCTGATACGAATTACCCGTAACAAATTATCCGCTGATGATGGTATTTCCCCATAACAATCCTGCATCTCACTTTCGACAAGGTTAATTTCTTCATCATTTACGGCCAGAGATATTCTTTTGTATAAGGTCAGCCGCTGATGAACGTCCTGCACATAATTCTCAGGAATAAAAGCCGAAATTCCCATCTGAATTTCAGGCAATAATTCTTCTTCATCAATTTTTTCGCCCTTGATGTCGCGAATCGTTTTTTCCATCAATTCCGTATAAAGCTCGTAACCGACCGCTGAAATATGCCCGGACTGGGAAATACCCAAAAGATTTCCGCCGCCGCGGATTTCCAGATCATTATAGGCTATTCTGAATCCTGAACCCGGTTCGGAAAATTCCTTGATAACCTGAAGTCTTTTCATGGCTTCGCGTGAAAGCATAGCTCCCTTGGGCAACAGCAAATAAGCAAACGCTTCGCGGCTGGAACGTCCCACTCTTCCCCTGATTTGATATAGCTGCGCCAGTCCGAATTTTTCAGCGCGATTGATAAGAATGGTATTGGCGGTGGGAATATCGAGACCGGAACCGATAATGGTTGTGCAAACAAGAACATCGCATTCCTGCCGGACAAATTTAGTCATCGTTTTTTCAATGTCCGCCGGTTTCATCTGTCCGTGAACCACACCTACGACAGCCTGAGGCACAAGACGCTGAACCAAGCGTGCGATGGAATAAATTGAGCGGACACGGTCATGAACGAAAAATACCTGCCCCTGTCTTTGCAGTTCCTTCTCTATCGCTGCTTTAATGGCGTCCTCATCAAATTCCAGAACATACGTTTTTATAGATACCCTGTCTTCGGGAGGCGTATTGATAATGGATAAATCCCTGATACCGACCAGCGATAAATGAAGCGTGCGTGGAATCGGCGTTGCTGAAAGCGTCAGCACATCGACCAGCGTTCGCATTTTTTTTAATTTCTCCTTATGCGACACGCCGAAACGCTGTTCCTCATCGATGATGACCAACCCTAAATCCTTAAACTCAACATCTTTTTGTAACAAGCGATGTGTTCCCACGACAATATCGATTTTCTGATTCTTTGTCTCTTCCACTATTTTCTTTTGTTCGGTAACGCTTTTGAAACGGTTTAAGACTTCCACACGAACTGGAAAATCTCTGAAACGCCGGAAAAAAGTCTGATAATGTTGTTCCGCCAGAATGGTCGTCGGCACTAAAACAGCAACCTGTTTGCCGTCCATGACTGCCCGGAAAGCCGAGCGAATCGCGACTTCCGTTTTGCCGAAGCCGGCGTCGCCGCAAATCAATCTATCCATTGGCTTATAATCATCCATATCCATGTTGATATCTTCAATCGCCCTGACCTGATCCGGTGTTTCTTCGAATTCAAACGTCGAACAGAATTCCTCATAAATACGATCCGGCGGCGAAAATGATTTTCGTTCCAATGCCTCGCGAGCAGCGTAGATAGACACCAGTTCCTCGGCATATTCCCGCACCGATTTTCTCACCTTCTCTTTAACGGCTTCCCAGGACGTACCGCCCATTTTATCAATCTTCGGAATATAACCATCGGGACCGAGATAGCGTTGAATTCTCTCCAGCGCATTAACGGGAATATACAGTTTATCGTTATCCAAATATTCGATGACCAGAAAATCGTTTTCAATCTTACCGATGGTGATTTTTTTCAATCCCCGATAGATGCCGATGCCAAAATCCTTATGGACGACAAAATCGCCTTCCTTTAAATCGCCGAAGGACTTAATGAAATAACCTTCCCGAACCGGCCGTATACGACGTCGGGGCGTTTTTTTAACAAATATTTCTTCTCCGGTTAGAACAGCCAATTTCATTGCGGGCATGATAAAACTGGCAGATATTTCCCCTTCCCGTAAAATAAGTGGAGGATTTCCCTGCCACTGTTTGATAATTTCAAGCACAGAATCAAATGCGGATGAGGTTTGCACCGGCAATTCATAAGACAGGAGAAGTTGTTTCATCCGCTGAACATCTTCCGGTACCGGACAAAAGAAAATTATCAACATCGATTCAACCAGCCACGATTTGATTTTTTCCACTGCCAGTCGCAGAGAGGTATCTTCCTTAATTTCTCCGGAAACCGATTCTCCGACATAAACCAACGGGTACGTTTCAAACGCAATCGTGGATTCCGCATTATCATTTCTATTATCCAGATTGAGGCCTTCCAGATGAATCTGCCTGAATATCTCCAAAATTGATGTAATTGAACCAGGATCTAGATATGTATTTTCTTTTTCCAGATAAAATTTACCGCTGTTTCTGGTTTTGAATAACAACTTGTCAATAATCATATCCGTGTTCTGAACGGATTGATTTACGGCTAACCGGTCATCGAAAATCACCAACGTATTTTTTGACAGATAATCGAATATACTCGACAATGTATTGCAGGAAAGTCCTGTTTCATGATCGTAAGATTCATAAAACAACGGTAAAAATATCGGATTGATGGAACTGGTCAAACCGTCTCTCAATGTGCTTACCAAGCGGTTACGGATATCGCGGGAAAGCGAAAGATCATCAGCACGCCTTTTAATATTCCGAAGGGCGAGTTCCAGGGTCGACCTATTCATAACCACCTCGCCGGCCGGGGTCATTATGAAAGCAGAGACCTCCCCCAGGGAACGCTGGGAAAACGTATTGAAAATACGGATGGATTCGATTTCATCACCCAACATTTCCAAACGCAATGGATTTTTTTCAGCAGGAGGAAAAATATCAATAATATTTCCCCTGATACTGAATTCCCCTTTCTCCTCCACAAGACTTTCCCTTTTGTAGCCCAGTGAAATAAGCCGATCACACAATTCGTCTCTGTGTACCGTGTCATTTAACGAAATGATTTGTAGATAGTGATCAAATTCACGAACAGGCATTATTTTCTGCATTAAAGCGTTCACAGAGGCGACAACGATTATTCTGCTATTGATCCGTATACTGGCCAGCGCATTCAGGCGAATCAATTCCTCCTCCCGTTGGAGAGCGAACATATCAATGGTCAGAAAATCAAGCGACGGGTAATGAAAAACGTATTCTTCTCCCAGAAAAACGGATACATTGCGCGCGAAGGCGGCCGCTTCTTTTTCTTCCGGACACACGACAAGCAAAGGTCCGTTCAATCGCTCAAAAAGAAGAGACGTCAAAAAAGAACGAGCCGCTCCGACAAGACCGCTGACATGAATCTTTACAAAGCCCTGATCAATTTTACGTAGAAGATTAAGAAAAGGTTCGGTATCTTCTTTATTTTTTTCTATGACAATTTTTCGCACTGATAAAAGTCCAATTTAAACTTAAACAAACCAACACCAAAACCCATTCTGAATCGAAAATAGCTCTTCAAATCCAGAATGGGTATCTTTGCATCTTTACTAATCTTCTTTCGCCGATAATTCAATGGAAAAGTTCATCACCAAAAATAGATTGAATAGCAAATATTTACCCAATACATATTGACAACCGCCACGACTTTGATAAACTGCCGAGCATCAATTCAAGGGAGAACAGACATGATTTCTGTGGAAAAGGCGCTGGAGACAATTCTTGCCAATTTCCGGTCATTGGGTCTCGAAAAAATCAATATTATTGAATCACGGGGACGAGTAATAGGCGA
>DJVN01000020.1:32633-54311 GCA_002441205.1 Syntrophaceae bacterium UBA6255
CTCTGAAACTCAAAATTATCGAAGATATCCCTGCGGGGAAAATTGCCTTAAAAAAAATAAAAAAGGGCGAAGCCTCCCGCATCATGACCGGCGCAGTTATTCCTGAAGGCGCGGATGCAGTTGTCCGCCAGGAAAACACACAAAAAGACGGCAGGACTGTTATCATCTATTCGTCCGCAAAGAAAGCCGACAATATACGTTTTGCGGGCGAAGATGTACGCAAGGGAGAACTTGTTGTTAAAAAGGGGACCGCATTGCGTCCCGCTGATATCGGAATGCTCGCCGCTTTGGGCAAGGCCTTTGTCAGCGTTTACCAAAAGCCGCGTGTCGCCATTATGTCCACCGGTGATGAACTTGTGGATATCGAAGTCGATCCTCCGCCAGGAAAAATAGTTAACAGCAACAGCTATTCTTTGGCGGCACAGGCGCTGGAATGCGGCGCCATACCGATCTTGCTGGGAATTTCCAAAGATAAAAAACCCGATTTACAGGAAACCTTTAAAACGGCACTGCATGCCGATCTGATTATTTCCTCAGGGGGCGTTTCCGTGGGAGACTTTGATTTTGTTAAAAATGTTATGGGGGAAATCGGTAACGCCATGCATTTCTGGCAGGTTGCCATGCGGCCGGGAAAACCGCTCGCCTTTGGTTCCATTCATGACGTTCCCTTGTTCGGTCTGCCGGGCAACCCTGTGTCCGCGATGGTTTCTTTTGAACAGTTCGTGCGCCCTGCTCTTTTAAAGATGCAGGGACATACAAAGATTTTCCGCCAAACCATCAAAGCCACCTGCACGGAAGATTTTCAAAAACAGGCGGGCTTCAGACATTTTATCCGGGCTGTAGTTAAAAAAGAAAATGGCAAATACATTGTGACAACAACGGGCAATCAGGGTTCCGGCATTTTGAAATCGATGGTCACTGCCAACAGCCTGATTGTCATGGGAGAAACCCAAACACATATTAAAAAAGGCGAATGGGTGACTGTTCAACTGCTAAATGATTCTTTGTTCTGGTCAGAGTCTCTTCAATATTAGAAAACTCTTCCAAAGCAAAAACGTACTTCATATTTTTGTCTGTTGACACATTATGATTTTACGGATAAATTTTCAAATGGAAGTGCCAAGGTCACTGGTGGGCCTCCCGGACTTCAAATCCGGTGTGGGGCGCTAAAACCGTCCCAGGTGGGTTCGATTCCCATGCACTTCCGCCATATTTATTTATTATCATTACTTTTTTTATAAAAAGAAGCTGAACCGAAACTGAACCAAAGTAAAGACAATTTAATACAATGTTAAATATTTAATCGTAATTGCCTGTAGAGTAAATTTTAAGATAATGCGTTTTTCTATTTTAGATCTGTATTTTAATTAGTTTACATATAAACCTTTTTTATTGACAATTAAAAAGATCACTTATATAGTTAAAACATGGTTGACCATTAGTCAGGAAATAAATTTCATGTAATATGTTGTCTATTATTTATAATGATAGAATATAAGGAAAAAATTATTCCTGAAGCTTTCCACGGGACAAGCATTGATAATGCGGAAAATATTATAGCAAATGGGTTCATTATAAAAAATAGAATTGACCCATACTTAGGCAACGGAGTTTATTTTTACGAAGCATGTAGAGAACATGCAATAGATTATGTTGAAAATCGTTACCACTTAAGCCATGCTGAAATAGCTGTAATATGTGCGCGTATTGATTTAGGCAGATGTCTTGAATTAAACAATAGCAAACATGTAGAATGGCTTAAGTTAACATGGAAATTACTATCGGAACAAGGTATTGATCCTATTACTGATGCAGTTGTAATTAATTTCTTTATAGAAACTTTTTCCGAAAATGTTGATACTGTAAGGGCATCACAACTTTACAGTTCTTCTAATAGACAAAAAATTTTTACAGGTTCTAGATTTTTTAGTAGTCAAAGAATTGTTATTTGCGTTCGCAATTTAAAAAGCATTCAGGATTGTACATTGTGTAATATGGGGGATAAAGACAATGAATAAAGATGAAATGACAAAAAAAATTGTTGAATATTTTAAGAAAATAACGCCAGAACAGTTAAGTATTGATCTGGAAAAGGCAAATTATTCTGTTTTAAAAAATGTCAAATCTTACACATTAGCACCCTTATTTATTAAACAGTGTGACTTTGAATTTTCTTATGAACCAGCAAAAGTAGATGTCTTAATAAGTTTTGAAGTAAAATATTTTAGCATTTTTGAAAAGTTTTCTTCACGTAACTATAATTTTGACTACGATCTTGCAGCATAATGATAGATACAAAAAAACATCCAATTAGCATTATTAAAGTTACACCTATTGAGCTTTCCATTAAGGCAAATGTTGAACCTGATAATAGGGAAAAGCTTGGTGTAATACCTTATACCATGTCGGTAGGACATAGTGATTACGACAGCTCTGAGAAGATCATAGGAGTTGGAGTAAAATTTAAAACTGGTAAAAAAGATGAGCCGGACACTTCTGATTTGCCATTTTCATTGACAGTTGAATTATCAGCACTATTTAAGGTTGACGAAGAAAAGTTTCCCATAGAACACATTAAGGATTGGGCAATTAGAAACGCTCCATTGATTATTTATCCTTATCTTAGAGAGCATGTTTATGCTTTAACAATTCGTGCAGGATTCCCACCAATGATGTTACCATTGCTTGAAGTTCCGACATTTAAGATAGAAAAAAAAGATAGTTCTACCCAGAACAAAGTTTCTTAACATCTTCTTAATTAACCAGCCAAGATTTTTATAATAGTTAAATTTTTCAATAAGTACCATTCCAAAACAAAATTTGTTTGCATTGGTAAAGTTATTTTCAAAAAAAAATTAATTTATTGCGGTTCCGGCGAGAATGGCCCCTCCCTGTGGCCGTCGGAGCCGGAACCGCTTCTTTTTATTCTTACAAAAAAAACTTGACAGTTAATTAAATATAGTATAGTTAAAAATAAAAACTAATAAACATAATGTATTTATTATTTACAATTTATAAGGAGTAAGATCATGGGAAGACCAAAAATTGACGAACCTAGGCAGCAATATACAGTAATGCTGAAACCTAGCACCGTTGCAGAAATAGACAGATTAAGGGGAATCAGAGGTCGTAAATCAAGAAGTGAAATGATGTCTGGACTTATTGAACTGGGCTTAGAAGACATGCAGACGATAGATAAACTGGGATTAATTCAAGCGGCTGCTATAGGAGATAAAGTTTTTAAGAAACTGAAAGAAGCTCTAATGTCTGGTGATATCAGACTTGATAAAAAAGGAGATTTGGAAATTAGAAAGTAATTTAAAAGCGAAAGCCCAGTCATGCGCTAACATGACCGGACTTTCTAATCACAATCCAGAAAAGCGTATGCCTTGCGAGCTTAGCCTGTAGGAAGTGATCTTTCTTTAGTATATCACTGACTATCTACCTGTCAAGAAACCTATTCTGGAGCAATTTCAGAGGAGGTTTCTATTTGAATAATCAAAACTTTAATAATCAGACCAAGGAATCAGAGGTTAAGGGGCAAAACGCTTACAGGCCGTCCGCAGAGCTTAATGAAAGCAAAAACGGACGGTCGCCCCTTTTTCTAAATTCCAATTTTAAAGAAACTGCGGGCGGGGGCTCCGGTAGAGAGAGACCAAGCCCGCAGTCAAGCAAGAGCAAGGGGAAATTGTCACCTGCTTGTATTAGTGACATATTTTCTAATGGTAGTAATGAAAATGAAAGAATGGAATATTTAGTAGTGAATGAAGGAGTTTGTCGAGTAAAAAGGGATTTTAAAGTTTCTGAAGATGAATTGCTTCTTTGCGGAGGTGGCGGTGGAAGAAAAGGTCCCGTCCTGACGTTTTCAAGAAAATCCAGGCGTAATTTAATGATTAAACTAGCGGAGATGAAAAGATTGTTTGAGTTTTGGCAGGATTTTACTTTTGCCGATGATATTATGGAAAATTTAAGTATTAAAGAAAGAGCTAAATTATCATCCAAAATTCTTAAGGCTTTTAAACTATGGTTGGAAAGACAAGGATATAAAATTCAAGGAGTTTGGAAACGAGAATGGAGACCGCGTTTATCAGGTGCTTTAACAGGTCAATATGTTCCTCATTATCATTTTTTATTTTTAATAGAGGGCATATCAGAAAAAGAATATTTTGATATAGCTAAATTATTCGCTCATAAATGGGTTGAATTTACTGGTACGGGTGAATATACAAAAGCTCTTAGAGTTGCCCTTCATCATAAAAGTTATCGTCTTATTAAATCACGTAAACAGGCAAATCAATATATTAGTGACCGGAAATATATCTCAAAGAACGGAAAATTTGTGAGTAATGAAAGTATAGGCAGAAATTGGGGATATCTTGGAGAACCGGAATTTTCGGAATCTGAAAAATTTTATTTGTATATGCCTGAAATGGTGTTGCTACGTCGGATATTAAGAAGATTTGTTAGAAAAAATAAAAGTGGTTTTAGAAAGCTGATATCAAAGAAATATAAAAGATTTTTTGTCTTTATTGAAAGACCAACTATTCATAAAGTCTTGGAATGGATTGCACAAAGTCAAATGAATAGAGCTGTTGAAGGTGTTCCATTTTAAATATTAAATTTAATTTTGAGGATTAAATTTGAATTTACAGTGTGCATATGATAACGCCCTTTTTAAAGGAGGGTGTATATCAATGAAAGGGCAAGTCAAACACCGTGTTGATCGTGATTACTGGTTTGTTCAATGGGGAAATTATAAAGTAAGCCGATATAAGGGCTTTTTATGCCGTGATGGTGAAATCAGCGGTATGAAGGGCAAAGAAATGGCTGAAAAGCTTCGTTCCGTTATGCAAGCTGATGAAGAAAGTTGCATGCGTCTTGGAATTCCATTTCAAATTGAAAGATATTTGGAACAAAGAGTAGATACTATTAAATACCTAAGAGATTGGCTTGACTCTATAAAAGATTCTATCTCGCCGGCTACATATAAAGATTATTTAAACAGTATAAGCAATCATCTTATTCCTTGGTTTAAAATCAATCCTTACAGTCTGAATGAATTAAAATATGATGTGCTATGTAAATTAATGGGGGCAATCAATAGAGATGGGAAGGGTAAAAGGAATGTCATGTATTGCCTTCATACCTGTCTAGATCATGCCTGCAAATCAGGTCATATTCTTTCTATCCCACCCTTCCCCGAAAAGAAAAAATACGGAATCATTAAAAAGAAACGAAAAGGCTTGCCGACAGAAAGACAGGAAAAAATTATTAATGCCATACCTGAAGAACATCAACCAATATTCTGGTGGCTCAAATTCCATTACAGGAGGCCGTCAGAGGCTTGCGCTCTGTTGAAAGAAGATTATGACGCCAATAATGACGCTTTTATAATCAGGCGAACGTTTAGCAATAAAATAATGGTAGATTATACCAAGACTCATACTGAACATTTAGTCCCCTGCAATCCAGAATTTAAACCGATCATGTATAAAATGCAGACTACTTTCGGAAAATTCTTTTTTGAAAATCCAAGCCCTTTTTGCAAAACAGTAAAAACCGGAAGACACTATACGGTTACAGGATTAGAGCATATATGGAATATAGCGTGTGAAAAAGTTGGAGAAAAGATTTCTTTATATCCGGGAACTAAACATTCAGCTTGCTGGCAGTTTCTTAATGAAAAAGGTGGAACTGTTGATGAATTGCAAAGCCTGACTGATCACGCAAGGCGTGACAGTGTGGACGTTTATGCTGAAATGGAAATTGAACGCAAGCGCAAGTTAATGGGTAAAGTAATTCAAATTACTGAACCAAAACTGAACCAAACAAAACATAGCAAAGATAAATGATTGATATATAAAGAGAATTTTAGTTCATAGGTGTTTTCGATTCCCATGCACTTCCGCCATAACTATTCTTACATGGTAGTGTTATTTTCAGATTACATTCTCACTGATAATACAATTCGGATTGTTCAGGACTGTTGAACGGCGAAAGGTCTATTACTCCATCATGGAAAACCCCACCTTGGTAATCTCGTCCTCCAGTTTTTTAATCCAGGCTACTTTGGCTTTTACCTTGGGAAGCAAACCGATTTTGCAAAGGACTTCCTGCCCCATCTTGAAATTTAATTTACCTACAAAAACAACACAGCAACCCTTGAAACTTTCATTCTGACCGAGCCCCACGCGCTGTCCCGTCTTCTGCGTACTGTCGTCCGAATAATAAATCGTGACAAGTTCGTTCGCTTCAGCAGGATACCTGATGTATTTTCTTTTATCGAATTCACTCATTGAAAACCACCTCTAATCTATTGGTAATCAAAAAGGTCTTTAAATTTATCTTCAATGGAAGAATTGATAATAACTTATCTTCGTTTTTGTGAGTTTAAGGTAGCCTTGCGTGTATGTCAAGGAAATCTTGACACAAAAGCCTAGTATAAGCTTTATCTGATTTGTATGTTCCGTTTTTTTATGTTATATTGAATTAACAGTTGAAATGGCTTATTTCTAATTTAAAAAGGAGTGTGCTATGGATTTTACTGTTATTAGTGTTGTTGTCATTTTTCTGCTGATTATTGTGCTGATATTGCAGGTCCAAATGAACGACCTCAGTAAAAGAATTGANNAATTGATGATTTAATCAAAGAAAAAGAAGAATCTAAAGTTTCCTGAAACACAAATTTATATTCTTAAAGACTTCAAAGGAAATTGCGAACGTTCGTTCGACAAGTTATCGGGATCTTCTATGTTTTACATTATCGTTTTATAACCTTTCCCATTTTGTTTTTTCCAAGCTTGACTGAACGTTTTTTATGTTTTTCCATAATCTATTCAAACTATATTTGCAGTCTTTTAGGAACAAAGATGTCTTTGACTTTATGTGTTGTCATCAATGCTTGTTGTTTTTTTAAAATACGAAAGTCAACAATATCGAGAATGAGATATTCCTAACTCATATCAACAAGGAGAAGGTGAGATGGATTTAGTAGAAGCTATACAAAAACGAAAAAGCATTCGGGCTTTTATGGACAAACCTGTGCCGAAGGCAATAATTAGCGAATTTCTGAACATAGCCTGCCGGGCGCCATCAGCCATGAATACTCAGCCATGGGAATTCATCGTAATCACCGGCGAGAAACTCAACCGGATCAGAACAGCTATTGTACAAAAATTAAAAAGCGGAGCACCCATCGTGCCGGATCATCTGGTCGTAAGCTGGCCCGACAAGGGAGTTTACAAAGATCGCCAGATAAATCTCGCCAAGCAGTTATTCAAAGCGATGGATATCCCCCGCGATGATATGGAAAAACGTGCCTGGTGGCTGGAGCGTGGCTTTCGCTTTTTCGACGCTCCGGTTGCTATCATCATCGCCTGTGACAAAGCGTTAGGTGAAGCAGGCCCTCTTTTGGATTTAGGCGCGGTCATGCAGAACATCTGTCTTGCAGCACTCCATTTCGACCTGGGAACATGCATTGAAGATCAGGGAGTGTTGTTTCCGGAGGTCATTCGCGAACAGACAGGCATTTCTCCAACTAAACGTCTTGTGATTGCAATCGCTGTTGGGTATCCAGATCCTGCGTTCCCTGCCAATCAAGTCATCTCTCAACGGGAACCGGCGGATAAACTGACGACCTGGATGGAATGAAAAGTTGTGTGATTTATACATATTCCCACTGTCATTCAGGTACTTGAATTTGTATTCCACAAAACTGTGGAGATAGCTGTTGATAACCCTGTTGACAAACGTTATAAGTACGTAATTATTACAACTTTACACCAAACTGCACAAGATTTACGCAACTTAAATATTGAATATAATCAATGGCTTACAATTATATCTTTTCCGATAATGCGTTCCCCGTCTGATATTTAAGATATATTTGAAATTATGGAATGACGAATCAGAAACTCTTCCAGAATATCAACGCATTCCTGAATGGATAACTTCCGGGTATCGATAACTAATTCCGGTTTCTCCGGCACCTCATAGGGTGAAGACAATCCCGTGAACTCTTTTATCAATCCAGAGCGAGCTTTTTCGTATAATCCGTTCGGGTCGCGCTTGCGACATTCTTCAATGTCACATTGAACATGAATTTCGACAAATCTTCCATCCGGAAAAAGACTTCTTACAAATTCCCTGTCCTGTCTGAACGGCGAGATAAACGTGCAAAGAACAATATCGCCGTTATCGAAGAACAACTTGGCGACTTCTCCCGCCCGGCGGATGTTTTCCTTCCTATCCAGGGCTGAAAAACCAAGATCGGAACAAAGGCCGTGCCGGACATTATCGCCGTCAAGTAACATTGTCCGGCAATGGCAATTGAACAATCTTTTCTCCAGCGTGGCGGCGATGGTTGATTTACCCGCACCGGACAATCCTGTAAACCACAGAACAACCGCCTTATGAGTATTTTGTTTTTCTCTTTCGGCACGTCCTATATTCAACCCACGCCATATCGTATGCGACGATTTTTTAATTTTATCAACATCACCTTTCTCGGTTTCGACGTAATCCTCAATATTTCTGACAACACCCCTGATCATGCCGGCAGCCACCGTGTTATTGGTCAGGGGATCAATCAGGATGAAACTTCCGGTGGCATGGTTCAACTTATAGGGATCGAACAAAATCGGCATCAAGGTGCTGATTTCGACTCTGCCGATGTCATTGAGGACAAAGGTTTCAGCGGGCTGACGATGCAGCGTATCAACATCTGTCTTGTAAATTATTTTGGTTACATGAGCCTTAACCGATCGGGTTGTATGTTTTAGAATGTACTGTCCGGTCATGTGCATGGGTTGCTCATCCATCCAGCAGAGCATGGCTTCCAGGCGATTTTCAATCTGAGGCAGATTTTTCTTCCGGACAATCATGTCACCCCGGCTGACATCAATCTCATCATTCAAGGACAGAACGACCGATTGCGGACAAAAGGCTTCGCTTAATTCTCCATCATACGTTGTGATGGATTTTACTGTAGACGCTTTTCCCGAAGGCAGCACAACAACTTCTTCTCCCGGCGTTACGGTTCCGGAAACGATTTTCCCAGCAAAGCCCCGGAATTCCAGGTGCGGACGAATAACATACTGAACGGGAAAACGGAAATCCACCAGATTGCGATCCGCCGTCACATGGATATTTTCCAGATAATGCAGCAGCGTCGTTCCGTCATACCAGGGCATCCTCTTGCTTTTGATAACAACATTATCCCCTTTGAGGGCGGACACGGGAATATAAACGATATCGTGAATATCCAGCTTTTGAGAAAAATTTTCATACTCTTCGACAATACGGTGAAAGACATCTTCCGCATAATCAACCAGATCCATTTTGTTCACCGCAACAATTAAGTGCGGAATCTGCAGAAGAGAGATGATAAAGCCGTGTCGCTTGGACTGAGTCAAAACACCGTTGCGAGCGTCAATTAAAATAACCGCACAATCGGCTTTAGAAGCGCCCGTTACCATGTTTCTGGTGTATTGGACATGTCCCGGAGAATCCGTGATGACAAATTTTCTTTTCGGCGTTTCAAAGTAACGGTAAGCCACGTCGATGGTAATGCCCTGTTCCCGCTCTGCCGCCAATCCGTCCAGCAGATAGGCCAGTTCGACTTCTTTTAGTCCCTTCTTTTTCGAAGTTTTTTCAATAGCCGCAAACTGATCGTCATAGATGGATTTTGTTTCATACAACAGGCGGCCGATCAGCGTTGATTTGCCGTCATCCACACTGCCGGTAGTCGCAAAACGCAGCAATGATTTTTCGCCTGAGTACACTAGAAATATCCCTCTTTCTTTTTCTGTTCCATAGAACTATCAGAAGTCAAATCAATCACGCGGTTTTCTCTTTCCGATTTTTTCGCCGCCCTGACCTCGCCGATAATTTCGTCAATGGTTGTCGCCGATGAAGCGATGGCTCCCGTACAGGGAATACAGCCCAGGCTGCGGAAACGGCACAAAACCTTTTTCACTTTTTTCCTATCACCCGTAAAATCTGCGGAAACAGGAATGAGGATGCCTTTTTGAGAAATCACCTCCCGCTCCAGCGCAAAATAAATTGGTACGATGGGAATCTTTTCCAGTTTAATGTACTCCCAGATATCGCGCTCCGTCCAGTTACTCAGGGGGAAAACCCGCATCGTCTCTCCCTCGTTGATTCTGGTGTTATAGATATCCCAGAGTTCAGGACGCTGATTCTTCGGATCCCACTGGCCGAAGGCATCCCGTAGCGAAAAAACCCGTTCCTTGGCGCGGGTTTTCTCCTCTTCCCTTCTGGCACCGCCGAAGGCGGCGTCAAACCCGTGCTTGCGTAAAGCATCCAGCAAAGCCCCCGTTTTCAGGTAACTGCAGCACTTGTCCACGCCGATTTTTTGCGGATGACATCCCCGGGCAATCCATTCTTCGTTTCTTTCCACAATCAGTCGGGCTCCGATTTTCCGGCAAAATTCATCCCGGAATGAGTACATTTCCGGGAATTTGTATCCGGTATCCACATGCATCAGAGGAAAAGGGAATTGACCCGGATAAAAAGCTTTCTGCGCGAGACGCACCATCACGCTGGAATCCTTGCCCGCCGAATAAAGCATCACCGGATTTTTAAATTCGGCGACAACTTCACGCAGGATGTGGATGGATTCCGATTCGAGCTGCCTCAAATAGGAAAAACGGAAAGAAGTCATTTTTTACATTTTCACTTAATAATTATTTTCTTATCTATCGAAGCCATACTTTATATAAAACCCACAAACCTTCAATCAAAACCAGCATGCCAAGACATTTTTTCAGAATTTCTTTAGAGCCTATTTTACTCAAAGCCATCGGGCCAAAAAAACCACCGACCATCGAACCTAAGCATACAGGAATCATTAAGTTCATCGGAGGCATTCCTTTTAATAAAACCCATAGGCAAAAGCTTAAAAGACAAATGGGCGCTTCCGCAAAATCGGTCGAGCCTATCGCGCCTTTTTCCGACCTGTCTTTGAAAACCAGCTGGCCTCCGGCAACCAGCGGTCCAAAACCGCCACCTGACAACGCTTTGTTAAAAGCACTGATAAAACCAAGAACATATATTTTTTGTGCTGTCATGATTAATGATTTACCCGTTAAAATCATCAACGCGATCACAATAACCAAAACGGCAATATACGTATTGAGAATTTTAGGGGAAATTTTTACGGAAACGAGAACACCGATAACGCAGGCAAACACACCAAACCAGATAATGGTTGTGGCAACACGATAATCGGTTGTGCCGAACTGAAAATTGGCATTCCTAAGCTGGTGATGTCTGTATGAAGCAATAAAACCGCCGAGAGCCTGGGATATTAATATACAAGGGACAACACTCTTTACATCATATCCCATAAGAATCAGGAGAGGTGACAAGACGGTTCCATACATCATCCCAAGAGCGCTGTCTATAAACTCCATGACCATCGCAATAACCATCAGAAAGAATGTTTCAGACAATATAAAATCTCCTTTTCAATATAATTCCCCTGCGTTATGAAATCCGCGCTCCCTCAAAATAAGACACCCGCACATGGTCGCCCCGATTATTTTTCCCGATATAGACAAAACCGGTATTGGGCCACACTCCTTCGTTACGGTATTTTTTTATATATTCGTTTTCCACTTCCACCATCATGCCTATGCAGCGTGTACTTATGCCCTTGACAAAGGCCTCATTCAGATAGTCCCGGGTAAAATACAGTAATTTCCTGCCCAATGATCCCTGACGGTGAGCCGGTGCCACAAAAGTTCGATAATAATAGAATGAGTTTTCCAACTGTTGATTAAATTGAGGATAGACGGTTCCCACGCCGGCTATTTTCCCGGATTTGTCCCGGCCGACGCAAAAGACCTGTTTGACTCTCTCTATGGCCTGCTCCTGTGTGAGGGCTCCATGAGCCATCCAAAACTCAACAATTTCATTTAACAGTTTTTCGGATTTATTTTCCCAAACATTATCAATAACATATTCCCTGTCACTATCCATCAATACCTCCTGCAATCTTTCTTCCACCAAAATAGATTCTTATCTTAAATTGCATCTCAGCAGATCGAAAAAAACCGCTCCCTGCGTCCACAATACCATCAACGGATTACCTCCCGGCAGCAGATCCTGCCTGTTTCCTTTTTTTGAGGAAGATATCAGAATGCCGTTACGCCTTCGGGTCTTTCCCTTAAAAGCTTAAACCTTTTAAACCCTATCGCTGAAAGCTTTTCAAGATCGAAATCGATCATGCCCAGCTCTTTGCGTGGCCTGGTCATTTTAGAGCATCGGAATATACTGTTTTCGATCATCCGGTCAGAGGTTGGATCCAACTTATTCATCAGGGAAATGGTTCGGTAGCAGATTCTGGCCGGACAGTTATAGGCACATCCCGCATTGGCAAAAAGCATGACCCTTGCTTTTTCGGAAATCTTATCCAGAAAATCATAGCGCGTATTCAAGTGCATAGGCAAGACGACCGTATCATAGATATCCAGCGCCGCGGCAATTTTTTCATACGTGTCGATTTCCTTGATCATGCTCGCTTCCAGTTTATAATCGGGATAATCCCGTCTTATCCAGCGGGCCAGCGTATCCTCCTTGACAATCATGGAATTGCCGACGCGATGGTATTTTTCAAAAAGCCAGCCATATTCTTGATATTCATCCTCGCTGATAAAAAGGTTTGTCATGGGAATTCTGACACCGATGGAATGCTGATACAAAGCCTGGACATCCGCGTCACTCAACTGCCTTCCGACAAAAGGTCTGCCGCCATACAGGGTACAGCGTTCTACAAATCCGAACAGGCTGTCAATCTGATCCAACGGTATCGTGCTGAAGTTTTCGGCAAGAAAATCCATCACCGGTTTTTCACCGCGTTTGCCCCTGGCCGAAATGGTATAAATGATATCCCTGTCAGTTCTTTTATTCATTGTTTATCCTTGATGAGCAACCCTTTTTATATAGCTAAGATTTTTTCCTGTATCTTATTGTACGGCATGTTCAAGGGTCATCAAACCGGGGGCCGCTTCTTCCACAAGATTATCGCAAAAATTACAATCCCAGCATTCAAATTTACAATTTCTGATTATTTTTCTCCATTGATCGATCTTTTCCGTCCCAATCTTCAAATTAGTAATGACTCTTTTTAAATTATCATGATCACCGTATAGAACCTCTTCTTTCCCCTGAGCATAATTATCAACAAAACTCATACTTTCATTAATCAGACCGGGATCATTCCGGCCATGCATTTTTATCACATCAACCAGTTTGAGCAAATCATCTATATCCTTCCGGAAATAAGGGATGTTGCACATCTTGAATATAAACGTGGGATTCGGCGCTTTGGGATTTCCCCGGGGACAGCTTTTCCCGACTTTCTGCTTGAAATACGGTAAATTTGTTCCGGGAGCGCCGGAACCGAGACAATTATTGAAGAAGTGATGCTCATCCATGACCGGACACCTACCCAGACAATGTTCATTGGCCAGAATAGCGGTATAAACATAGCGGCCTTTTTGTTTGGCAAATTTCTCCTGTGCTTTTTTTATGTTCTCCAGTGATTTCCTGTCCCGCATCAGAATTCTGTCGATATTAATCAAATGAAATCCGGCCTCGGCGGCATACCAGAATTCCTGCGCCGTCCTCACCCTCCTCAAAACAGTATTTTTGATGAACATGTCGGGAAACGTTTCCTGAATTCTGCCTCTTTTCAGCCACAGAGTGTGGGGAATGGTCATGCTGCGCATTCCGGCTCTGTAGAGAGGCTTCAGATTCTCGACGAATATCTCAAGAGTGGCATCCGTCGGAGCAACGCCGACATTGTTGAACGTGGCGCTGACGGGAATGCCCGTCATCTGCTGGATAATCATGGCATCCGAAAAAATGGTATCCCGTCTGTTAACCTGCTTGAAAACAACCCCCATCGCATCTTGCATAAACGGAGGTATTTTGCAGGTAAAATAGATATCAAACATCATTTCCTTATTCCGTTGCAGGAAAGGAACAATCACTTTTTTCAGTTCATTCGCCGTCAGAAACGGATTAAGAGGGAAAGAGAAAATTTTCTTTTTTTCTGTGTGCAATCAACACCTCTTTTTTACGAGAATTTATCGTTTTGTAAAGAACAGCATAGAAAAATTATCATCGACTGTCAAATTCTTAAAAAGCAATAATCACCGCAAAAAAGCACAAACAGCCGGCAGGGCAGGCATGGATAATGAATTTATTCTCCATCCTGAAGGGGCGCCCCTTGTTCGAAGTAGAAATCCAGATCAAGTTCGAGGACTGTCCATTCGTTAATTCCGGCAATACTAAAGTCGTGTTTTTTTGGATTCCTGCCCGTTTCACGATACCCGAATTTTCTCTTATACCAGGCTATAGTCTCCGGTCTGTCCGTCTCTGTGCGGACCGTCCTGATGCCTCGCCGATGCATTTCCTCAAGTCGCGCTTTTTGAAGTTTGTAACCGACGCTCTTACCGCGGCAAGCGGGATCGACAGCCAGGCTTGCCGTTTCCGCGACAGCGTCGGAAAGAATTATATAACCGGCAACGCCGATGATCTTTCCTTCGCAAACGGCCACGAACGCATTGTCAACATCAATAGACGTGCGTTCCGGATCGGGATTTTCAGGCGAAAGAGGAACAGGCGCCATATTCCATCGGGACAGTATCATCATAGCCGACTCCATATCGCCGGCAAGCATCTTCCTGATGACAATGTCGCTGCCTTGCTGTTCCATGCTCCTGGTGATTGCTACCATGAAAATTTTAGTCCATTAACCATTCACATGAATGGATATCCGCTTGTTATGTTCATGAACCACCGGTTCCTTTTTCTTTGAACATCATAAAACGTATCCTAATCCCCGATTAAAAATTTATAATACTTCCTGTATGAAAATCAATAAATAACTTCCCCGGGCAATCGGTATTCTTGAAAAGAATAATTGACATAAAATATCGTTTTTTCTATACTTTGCACAAACAAGCTCTTTTCAAAAACACGGCGAAATGTTTTTAAAAAAGAAGGTTTTTCTCATTTCACCTCAATCGGGACAATCTTACAAGGAATGCTCATGGAAAAACTCACCACCGAAACCGACTTTACCGGAGACAGCGGCTCAATCTCTTCGAAGCCTGCGGAAATCGGCTCATGCATCTATCGCCAGCAGATGCGGCCGGTAACACTTTATCTGGCGCATCCTGATGATATGAATCTGCAGGAGGTTGATGACTGGCTGCAATCGGTGCTGGNNGCCGCGGCAGGTATGGCATGGCGCTGTTTGTTGCTGATCCGATCCTTGCTGCAGGCAGGAAATATCCCGGCCTTTGATATCGGAAGCGTGCTAAGACTCCGTCAAAACAAAAAGAATCCTTCCCGATGGGAAGTTTTGGCGTCTGTTGCGTTTATTGAACATATTCCGGAGGCATGTTACGCCCTTGTAACGGATGCCGCCGTTAAAATAGTCCACCGGGTTTGGGGACGCCCCATAACGCCGCAGCATATCGCTAAGATATACAACATTCTGGAACAGCAGGTTTTGGACCCTCTGAAAAAAATGGAGATTCCCGGCAAATCGAGGATTCCTCTCTTGCGTGTTGCTCATCAGATGAATATTCCCTTCAGCCATCTGGGAGCGGGTATATACCAACTGGGATGGGGCAGCAAGGCAAGGTTAATGGATCGCAGCACCACGCAGATGGATTCGGCAATAGGTTCGAGACTCGCACAGAATAAATTCTGGTCGGCGAATCTGCTGCGGACGGCAGGATTACCAGCGCCTGTTCAGGGAGCAGCAACGACACAGCAGGAAGCGTTGCAAGTGGCCCGGCAAATTGGCTGGCCTGTTGTAGTTAAACCGGCCGACCTTGACCGGGGAGAGGGCGTCACCATTGGAATTAAGAACGACGAATCCCTGACGGCGGCATTCAGGAAGGCCATCGCGTTGTCAAAAGATAAACTGGCCGTCATAGAACGTGAAGTGCCGGGCATCTGCCACCGGATTTTTGTTGTCGCCGGAGAGTTGCTTTACGCGATCAAAAGGATTCCTAAATCCGTTATGGGAAACGGAAAGCAAACGGTGGCGGAACTGATACAAAAGGCGAATGCCTCCGAACAAAAGCTGCCTCCCTGGTTGCGATCGAAACCATTTCCCGATGATGTTGAGGCTGTCGAAGCACTGACCGCCGCCGGATTTAATCTTGACTCGGTTCCTGCCGAAGGTGAGCTGGCGCCGCTGAGACATATTGAATCCACACAATGGGGAGGAATCGGCGATCGATATCCGGTCAATGAGGTCACCGGGCAACTGCACCCGGCCAATCTGGATATCGCCTTGCGGGCGGCGGAACTTTTCAATCTGGACGTCGCCGGAATTGACATCATCAGTCCTGACATTTCCAAACCCTGGCATGAGAATGGCGCTGTTATCAATGAAGTTAATTTTTCTCCCCTGCTGGGGGGCAGCATTATCTCCAGAAAATATATCCCTGAGTTCCTCAAAAGATATATTCAGGGAGACGGCCGCATACCCGTTGATGTGATTGTGGGTGGAAAAGCCGCCATGAATATTGCACAAAAACGACAGAAAGAGCTTGTCAATAGTGGAACGAAATGTTTCCTCACCAATCATGAACTGACTCTGACAGCATCATTTGACGAAATGCCGTTTCCATTCATCAGCCTGTACCGGCGGTGCCGGGCGCTGTTGATGAACCGTCAGGTCGGGGCGGTTGTGCTGGTCATTCAGAATGATGAGTTTTTGCATACGGGAACGCCGATGGACAGGATTGATCAAATAATAACTGTCGATCAGGACCTGACTGACTGGCAAAGAAGAAATGAAAAAATACCCGAGAACAGGCTGAATCTCCTGCTGACCATGCTGGCCGGAATCAAAGCAAACTGATTACCGACAGCAACCAACGCTTACTTCATATTCGGATAGAACAAATCATAATACCAGCCGCAGGCTTTCATAATCTGGTTCTGAATTCGGGGTGGAATATCATGATGCCCCGGAAGAACAATCCTGTTATGCTGTTGGTGCAAATATTTGTGGCGGTAATGACTGTCACTCTCATGCGGTCGCACCTTCAAATGAGCAGGGTCAATCTCGTGAGGCGGCACCCCCAGCCAGGCGAAAATTTGTGACAGGGTCTGTCTGGTCGCGGTGATCAAATCCTCAAACTTGACAAAATAAATATGATCCTTGACTGCCTGCGGCAGGTCCTGAACTGCCATGATGGAAGACAGCGGAGCGCCAATGGACTTTTCCTTGGCAAAGAGCTGATCGGCGCGGCCGAAGCGGTCAAAATCCGCAAGGTGGTCAATAAAGTCCACTAAAATTGTTTTCTGATGCTGGAATTCAATGGAACCATACACCTGCCCCAATTCCCGTATGGTAATCACCAAACGAGCCTCGGGCTCCATATGCAAAAGCATTTCGATGCAGTGCAACCAGGCGCGGTTTTTATCCACCACCACCGGCTTGTCACAGTTGCCGTACCAGCCATGTAGAAAACCGCGCATGGCTGAATGCAGATGCTGATAGGTTGTGTCGAACTGGACATCCAATTGCGAGAGAAAGAACTGATCATCGCTGATAAAGCGGCGTGTCGCTAAAAGNNAGCAACTGGCAGAGGAGCGTTGAACCTGACCGGGGCAAACCCGCCACACCGACAAAACGTTTGAACATAAATTTACTCCTGGCATCTCATAACAGGGGCGGCCATTTGGCCGCCCCTGTTATGAGTTAATCAATATATATCGTGTTGAACAAGCGTCATTCCTGCTGCTTGAGCTCTATCTTCCAGCTCTGCCCGCCGAAATCCAGCAATATGGTCACCGGCAGATAACCTTCAGGAACATTGACAGCGGTGAATGTCTTTGAAGCATTGTCGTAGTGCAACCATGCCGGCAGAGGACTGCCATCAGCCAGAGTCAGTTTCACCTTGTAATCGTAGTCTTCAATCTGATCGGCGATGCTCGCAGGCAACGTAAAGGTGAAAAACGATCCCGGTTGAGCAAGGCTCTCGGAAATTCCGACAACGATCAAACCTTCACCACCCTTTGTCTTGTCGTCAGGTGATTGCCAGCTTCGGACGATTTCCACACTGACGCCTTCAACCACAGGAGCCGGTGGCAAATACGAGGCAAGCTGGAACGAAGGCGGCAGCATCCCTTCCTGCAACGGACCATCAAGAATCGGAAGAGGCGCTTCCGGCAGAAGCCCTGTGAGATAATATATCCCGACGCCGCCGACTCCACCAATGATTCCTCCAATCACAGCTTTTTGTAATAATATTTCCCAATTGGGGGTTATATCACCGGTTTGTATTCCACCGACAAAGGTATAATTGCTGCCGAGTCCAGTGCCATCCGTAATGAACAACGTCGTATCGCCTCCCATTACATTTTGTAAGCCGGAGAAGTTACCGGCGTTAGCCACCGTACCGTAGCCTGTCAGAACAATGGTTTCTGTACCTACGCCGGTAGCAATAGTACCGCCTTCACCAAACAATGCCGCGTCAAATATATTCGTGCCATCATAGACACGTGTGCCGGTAAAACTGATGGGCGCGGGAGTAATGACAGCCGTCTGTGTTCCGCCAACAAACGTATAGTTGCTGGCCAGGCCTGTGCCATTATTAAGGGTAAGCGCACCCATATTTAAATCCTGCACTCCGGCGGAAACATTCGGGCTTGCTACTGAACCTGTTCCTGTAAGCACAAGGGTTTCCGTACCAATACTGGTTGAAATCGTGCCGCCATCGCCGAACAATGCCGCATCGAAAACAGTGGTCCCATCATAAACACGCGTGCCGGTGAAGCTCAGCGGCGCCGGATCGATTGTCAATGTGCCGCTGCCGAAGTCAATATCATACCCCATCTGGTTGGAGAACAAACCGCCGAGAGCCAGATCGTAGGTGCCCGCGTTGACTGCGCCGTCGCTTCCGCCATAGGTCAGGACACAAAAGACATTGGGGTCTGTTTCCGCCGAGGCGGGATCATAGACCGCATCAATCAGATAATAAGGAGTACCGTCATACGTTTTGCTGTCATTGCCGCCATCAACAGTACTGACGCTCAACGGCGTAAGGAAGTGGCGCAAGAGCGGATAGGTGCTGCCGTCATAGATACGCCAGATTTTTCCTGTACTACCGGCATCATCAATGTCCCATCCGGCATCGGTAAAGGTTGACAACGTCATCATCTCCGCGGTCGTCAAGCCTGTCGCCCCGGAATCCGTGCCACCACCAATACCCACAAGCGTTCCGGACGTTTCCGTATCCCAGAAACTATTCAGAACCGTACCATCATTGTAGCCGACCAGGCCGCCCGCATCGGCGGCGCCAATGTCGCTGACACCACCGCTCCAAGACCAGGCATAACCTCCAGAACCGTACACCGCGCCTGCGGCGTAAGTTCTTTCAATGTTGCCATCGTTGTAGCCGACCAGACCGCCAACAGAGGCATCTCCTCCATAAGCATCTCCCCCGTTTCTACTATAACCACCCATGCCCGTCACATCACCGGTCGCATAGGCGTCAGCAATACCACCCTGATCGTTAACGCCGATCAGACCGCCCACGTAAGCATTACCGCCGTAGGCATTATGACCATATCCCCAAGCGTTACCGTCACCACCTTCACCATAGATGTCGCCTGTGGCAAAAGATTCGGTAATATTGGCGCCGGTGCCCATCGGACCTAAGCTGTTGTAACCTACCAAACCACCGACGTAGGCATCTCCGCCGTCACTATCACCATACATGCCATACCCGGTTCCCCGACCGGCCGTACCGGTCACTGCGCCAGTGGCATAGGATTGATGGATATTGGCGCCAGTGCCATAAGCATCTACTGTGTTGGCGCCCACCAAACCTCCGGCATACACATCTCCGCCGGTACCGCCCCACCACCAGTCATAGCCTTGACCAGCCACTCCTGTCACTGCACCGGTGGCAAAGGATCCGGTGATATTGGCGCCGGTGCCATACTTGCCCAGGAAATTGCGTCCGACCAGACCGCCGACATACACATTGCCGCCAGAACCATAATCACCCCGACCGCCGGAACCCACGATCATTCCGGTGGCGGATGAACCGTAAATATTGCCGCCTGGTGAATATGGGCCAACTGCGTTAAATCCGACCAAACCGCCGACAGCGGCGTCTCCGCCATAACCACCATAACTATGGGTATCCCCGGCAAGACCAAATGCCGAACTGGTGGATGAAGAGTCCGTGATGTTGCCGCCCGCACCGTCCTGGCCGATGTCGTTGAATCCAACGAGGCCGCCGACATAGGCATTGCCTCCGTGCCCATGCCCCCACCAACTGTTGTGGCTCCCGGCGATGCCCAGCACATCACCGTCAGCGGATGAACCGTAAATGTTCCCGCCACTACCGTAGGAGGATATTCTATTGGCGCCAATCAATCCACCAACGTAAGCATCGCCACCTAAGCCATCACCAGTGCCACCGCCGGCGATACCGGCTACCTGTCCCACAGCAGAAGACGTATTTATATCGCCGCCATAATTGTACCCGACCAGACCGCCGGCATAAACACTGCCGCCTGTGCCGTAATCCCCATAGCCAGAATTGTACACTCTACCTCCGATGGCTGTCACTGCGCCTGTGGCATCAGAGTTGGTAATATTTCCAACAGAATCTTCTCCGACCAGACCGCCGGCATAGACGCTACCGCCTGTGCTATAAACACCGCCACTCCACCAATTATGATCACCGGAAGCACTGCCACCTATGCCTGTCACAGAGCCATCGGCTTCGGATTCTGTGATAGTGCTGCCGCTGGCGCGTCCAATGAGACCACCGGCATAAACACTGCCGCCCGTGCCACTGACATCACTGCCATACCCGGAGCCATAGCCTACGCCCATGCCCCCTATGCCTGTTACAGGGCCGCGGGCTTCGGATTCCGTGATAGTGCTGCCGCTGGCGCGTCCAATGAGGCCGCCGGCATAAACATTGCCGCCTCGGCCATCACCATCCCATCCATAACCTGCGCCCATGCCTCCTATGCCTGTCACTGTGCCTGTGGCGTAAGAATTATCGGAAATGCTACCGTAGTAGTCTCGTCCAATAAGGCCGCCAGCATAAACATTGCCGCCTCGGCCATAACCCCCATAGCCATAGCCATAGCTATTGCCGTCACCTTTTCCACCTGTTGCCGTTACGTTGCCGGTGGCGTGAGAGTTGGTAATACTTCCGCCAGAATCTTCTCCAATGAGGCCGCCGGCATAAACACTGCCGCCTCGGCCATAACTGTCACCGTACCATCCATAGCCATAACCACGCCCGCCTGTGCCCGTCACATTACCGCTCGCATTTGAACCGGCAATGCTGCCATGCTCATTCTGACCGACCAAACCGCCGACATAAACATTGCCGCCTCTGCCATAACTACCGCCAGAACCAACACCGCCCGTTCCTGTCACCGTGCCTGTGGCCCACGAATCGGTAATGCTGCCGTACTTGTTAAGGCCGATCAGACCGCCAGCCACAACATCACCTCCGGACCCGTGGTCATCAAAGCCCATTCCCGTCACATTACCGCTGGCCCAGGACCCGTTAATACTGCCATACTTGTTGAGGCCGACCAGACCGCCGATGCCAGTCATGCCAAATGTCGCGCCGGTAGCAT
>DJVN01000127.1 GCA_002441205.1 Syntrophaceae bacterium UBA6255
CCGTCCAGGACTACCCATCCGCCCGAAACTTTAAACCGGCTTGTGCGTTCACTGAAATTCGGATTCTTATTGTGGATAAAATGTTCCAGCTTGAGAGGTTCTTTCGTAAGATCCCACACATATTCACTGTCAGGGATATAGACCATGGCATGCCGGACAGGCGCCTTGGGGCCTGCGACATCCATGTACTTTAAAAGCCATCCGCCGGGCACTTTCAGACGTTTAAAATATTCCCTGTTTTTAAAAAGTCCGTGCTCTATTGTTTTAATAAATTCCCACTTCATTTTTTCGCCCTTCATTCGATATGATGTGTGCTTAATCATTATTGATTTCATCGGATAAATAGGTGATTTCATATTTATTCGAGCCCTTTTTCAGATCGCTTCGTTTCTGCTTTTGATATTGTTCCATTATTCGCTGCTCCGCAGAAAGCCAATGGTTTTCTTCCCCTCATGCGACTTTTTAACTCGCGCTTCCTCTAGCAAAGCATCGATCATCATGGCGTGTGAGATTCTTCCCGATTCAAAAATCGCAAAACGGTCTCTTACAATGCGAAAATCCCCCGGCGTCAGATCACGGATCTGTTCCAGCATGTCTGCTTCCACTCTGCTCAGAGGGGTTTCACTCAGGCCGGTGAGCATTCTTTTATAAAAGATGACGTTTCCTTCCGGTTTCAGGTACCGGAAACCGACTTTATGGTTGAAACGACGGACGGAAGCAGAGTCCAGGTCTGCAAAGCGGTTGCTCGTACAGATCAGGATACCCCTGAAACGCTCCATCTGCGTAAGAAATTCATTTGTCTGACTGATCTCCCAAGAGCGAATTGCGCGCTCCCTGTTAAAAAGAAATGAATCCGCCTCGTCAATCACCAGGACGGCTTCCATGGCCTCCGCCTCGGAAAAGACCTGATTGATATTCTGCTCCGTCTCGCCCACATATTTGCTGACCATGTCGCTTGCACGCCTGACCATTAATTCTCTATCCAGATGATTGGCGATGTAGCGGGCGAGTTCACTCTTTCCGGCGCCGGGCGGCCCGTAAAAAAGCAGATTAAGATTCCTGGCGGTATGATTATTGGGTTGTCGCAGGCAGCGGTCAAAAACTTCCGTTTGTTCCATGATCGCCGGCAGATTCCCATCAATATGGAGCCCGTCAATGGAATAATTATCTTCAATCCTTTCTGCTTTTTTTGGTTTTGCGCCGCTGTTCTGGAGGGTTAGATGAGCGTCAAGATTCATCTTCATGATGTCCTTAAAGACAGGAGCTCGCGCTGAAGATGTTTCCAGCGCTTTAGTGACGGCCAAGTTGATGATGGCCGCGCTCACGGGATAAAGAGACACCAGTTTGTTGATTTCTTCATCCTGGAAGCGGTTTCTTACCCGATGACGTTTCAGCACGGATTTCCACAGTGTGAATCGCTGGCGACGGTTGAATTCGCGAAAATGGACGCTGAAGGCAAAGCGGCGCAAGACGGAAGATTCAATCTGGTCGATATTGTTCGTGATCCAGATCATTCTAGTTCCGGGTTCTTCCAGCAGCTGGTTGAGCCAGCCTTTATCCTCTGTTTCGCCACGAAAAAACCACGCCTGGCGCGTATTAAGCAGATTATCCGCTTCATCAATGACGATCAGCGAACCGTCTCCGCCGTTAGTCATATTCAGGCAGGCAAGAATCGCAGCCCGCCTTGTGCTGGCCGCATTATGTTCTTCGCGCATGATTTCATAGGCGGAAACGCCAAGCTTCCGCGCCAGTCCAAGCGCATAGCTTGTTTTTCCCGTTCCCGGAGGGCCATAAAGAAGAATATGATTTGGCTCTTTCCTCTTTGTTTTTAAAAGGTTGATAATATTCTCGGTAACAACCGGATCGACAAGATGGTTTTCCAAAGGGATTGCCTTCCCTGAAAAGCGACTAAAATAACTTTTTTTAAGCAACTCATTAAAGGGTTTTTGAAAGAAGATTGCAAAATTGTCGTTCAGTATGAAACGATGGCGGTCAAGATCAAAAAACTCAATCCGCGCAAACGTACCTGTCAAAGCCTGGTTGATTTCTGAATCGGTCATTTGCAGCATAATTTTCAGATAGCGCCGTCCGAAAATATCCTGGCAGTGCAGATGATCCACAAAATAAGTTTCCGACTGCTGCCAGACGGTGAGAATATAAATCAACTCGGCGATGGTCTTTTCTTGATCTGACAGACAGAACATTTTTACCAGAGTGTCGATTTTCTTTTCCGCTTCACTTTTTCCGCAATAGGCTAGTTTCTCGATTCGCTTTTTGAGAGCGGATCGGCCGCACGCAATAAATTGCTTGTGTGTTTTTTTACCTGCTGTCCGCAGTATCCGGCAGATTGCATCCGATTCGTTATCAGGATCGAGAAAATTATTTTCTATGTCGCGCTCACTTCCTTCGCTTTTATGACGAGATATTATCTTCTTAAGCGCATTTTTGAGCCCACTGATGTCAGGTCCCAAAACGTCTGCCAGCACGGTAACCGTTTCGGTGTCTGCAACGGAGTAAATGGCAAGCAGCCGATCCAGGTAAAGGGCGCAATTGCATAGTATAAAGCGTTCATGTTTGCCTAAATTGCAGTTAACCGTACCGGATTGATCGGCTTGTCTCCCGTATCGTTTGTGTATCATAAACTCCACCTTTCCGATTATTTCACACAAATCTTATCTTTCGAGAATGTGCTTTTGAATAGATTATAACATAGTATCGTTCCATGAAACGGTACGATTTATAATTTTCATGTTTACTTAAACGGCACGATAAGATATTCTACTAAAAAGTCAGATTTTTTGTTTTGATTCATCAAAGGAGGGTTTATGCCCGCAAAACGCGATCCTTATAAAAGTTACGGCGAAAAGCTGATTGGTTTGTTTGTTCGTTTGCTTTTTTCGGGAGAGAGTCATTCGCTGACGGAACTTGCAAAAATGCTTGAATGCTCCAAGCAGACGGTTTTGCGATTGATTGATAATATCCGCAAGTCATACGGAATCGACATCGAAGAAATAAAGAAGGGCAATAAAAACTTTTATCGCATTAAAAAAACCGCCGCATCGCTACGGAATATTCCGCTTACAGAGGCCGAGCTTCAATCTCTGCAAATGTGCAAATCTTTCACGCAGCATCTCGTCGGTAAAAAGCTCTATGAGGAGGCGACTCAGGCAATTTACAAGAGCAAGGCTGCTCTTACCGATGGACGACAGATCGGTGAATGCCATTTTGCCGCATTTCGGCCAGGCACAATTGATTATACGCAGCAGCATAAAATCATTCATACACTGATTGACGCTATGGAGAAGCAAAAGGTCTGCAAATTGACCTACAAAGGGATCGATGCTGCCCGCCCCAAAACATATCATATTAAGCCACTGAAACTGTTTTCGCATCATGATGCGATGTATCTTCACGCGCAAAAAGCCAAAGAGCCAGGCAAACCCTACCATGCACCGGATTATGATCCGTTGTTGGCGGTGCATCGAATGAAATCGGTGGAGATGACGGATATTAGTTTTCAGCCTGATAAATTTGATTTCGAAAAAACATTCAACCGGCATTTCGGTATTATTAAAGATGAAGCATTTGATGTGGAAGTGGTTTTCACCGGTTGGGCATGTGCTTATGTGTCAGAACGGGAATGGAGTCCTGATCAGAAAATTGTGAAAAAGGGTAAAAATAAAATCATGCTGAAATTTACAGCATCTTCAGAGCCGGAGCTAATCTCTTGGATTCTTTCCTTTGGAGAAGATGCCACTCTCATAAAGCCAACCAGGATCGTAAAAGAATTAAAATCGAAAATTGCGAAACTAGCAGATTGCTATGACGATATTTAATATACTCGCCGGGGCTTTTCCTAAAAGATTTGAAATCTCAAGTCTTTAAGGCAAACTGACAAGAAGAAAT
>DJVN01000163.1 GCA_002441205.1 Syntrophaceae bacterium UBA6255
GGCTCTTTAGGCGAACCGGTGACCCCGGACAGATCCATCGCAACCGACCCCGATTTTTTTCCGGAAGGGGCGCTGGCTCTTATCCGTTTGCGTAAACCGGTGTTCGATACGGAAGACAACATAAAAGAGCGGGTAAATTTTTCACGCTTCGTTCTTAGTCAGGATAGAGGCGCTGCCATCAAAGGTCCTGGCAGAGTGGATATCTTTTGCGGCTTTGGTAAAAAAGCCGAATACACTGCCGGGACGCTTAAAGAGGAAGGAGCATTATATCTGCTGTTGAAAAAATAATTCGTGTTGGTTCATTATGTTATCGTTAAATACTCGATCAGTATGGATTCATTTTCTTAATAGTCTATGTGAAAAGCATTGAACAATTATTCTCTGTAAGGTTATTTCCGGCCTTTTCAAGCCTTACAAACTTTCAACGCATAATCCATAAAAATTTTATTTTGAACGAGCATTATAAAAAAATTGACATATACAAAAAAGTTTCATATGCTTTTTCATATTCAAGTTAAATAATTATCAAGTCTCCGTTTCTTCTGTCAGAACATGTTTTTAGATTGACTTTTGAGAAACAGGATTTGAAAAGAAAGTATTATGTTTCCCGACGCAAAGTTTTAAACGGGAAATGCTTCATCGTGAAAGCCTGTTCTTTTCAAGAAAACCTGTTTTTTTATTTTCTGTAAAATGGAAATATAACTTCAGGAATAAAAAAGGTTATGGAAAGACTTCCGGAGAAAATCGCACTATTTTATACAATAGTCGTTATTTCCTGTACTGTCGGATGCATCACGTGGAATCCAGGCTGGAAAATGTCCCCCAACATGGATGCGAGGGTCAACGTAAATGTGATGCTCGAAAAAACAAAAAAGCTTGAAAATGATGCGGACACCAAAGAGAAACTTCAGGAACTCATAGTGGTTTATGAATCGGCCCTCCATCGGGAACCGGTTAACCGAACGGTTCTGGAGAGTCTTGCGCGAAACTGCTTTTTGATGGCATACGGGTATAGCCGGCATGTGGATGAAAAATCGCGTTACTACGTAAAATCGATTCAATATGCCGAACAGGCGTTGTGTTTAAACAAAGATTTCAAGGTCAAGGTGGACCATGGCGCAAAGCTCTGGGAATCGCTGGATGTGTTGACGCGAAATGATATGTATGCGCTGATGAGTTGGTATTTTTCAGCGGGCAGTTACTGGAAAGAATGTTTCAATGTTTTGGAGCGGGTCATGAATGTCCTCTGGGTAAAACGGTTTCAAAAGATCATTGAGCGAATGATGGAAATAGACCCGACATATCTGCATGGGATGCCTTATTATTTGTGGGCAAGCTTTTACAGCGGAGCTCCTTCGTTTGCCGGGGGAGATTTAAAGAAGGCTGATTCCATGTTCAAGAAGGCGATTGCATTTGGCCCTACGATGCTCAACTACCGGAGGACCCGCGCGCTTCTTTTGTACACAAAGACCGGCAATCGTGAAGCGTTCGTCCGCGATATGGAGTGGATCCTCTCTCGGAATCCGCACAAGGCGCCGCTGGGCTATCCGTTGAATGTATTTGTTCAGCGCGACGCCAAAGATAGATTGGCCGCCGTAGACCGGTATTTTTAGGTCAATCACAGGGGAATGAGCATTTTCAGGCTATATGCATATTGCGCTGAAGAGTAGACAAAAATAACAAAGGAGATTCTGCCTATGCCTAAAATTGTTGATCATAATAATTATCGACAGGAGTTATTGGAAAAGAGTTTAAATTTATTTACCCGCAAAGGTTACAGCAATGTCAATATGAAGGAGATTGCCAATGAAATCGGCGTATCCACGGGAACGCTCTACCATTATTTCCCATCCAAAGTAAATATACTCGCGGAGATGATGGCCTGGATTGCGGATAAAAACATCAGTGACTATTATCGCCGGAGCAAGTCGGTTGAAAGTATTCGTGATCGTTTTGACATGGTGACAGGATGGATTAAAGAAAACGGCGAATTTTATGAGAAAACTTTGCTTCTCGCATTTGACTTTTTCCGGAATTCAAATATCCAGCAGTATAAGGAAGTCTATACATTATTTTCTGATCTCTACGCGGACGCCTGGTCCGAGAGGATGAACATTTCCCGGCAGTTTGCCCGCTTCATATTCATATTTCTTATCGGACTTTCTTTCCATTCGCTGGCCTTCGATGAACGAAGCGAATTCAACAATCAAGTAGATTTTTTGGACGAACTATTCAGTCCCATCATCGTGAATGGATCGGAAAATTTGGAAAAAGCCGCAAAAAAAATCAAAGCATTTGCTTGCACTGAGCTTTTGAAAAAGCCCGTTTCAACTGGAACAACCGCTGTAAAGAAAGATAAAAAAAATATGGCAAAGAAAGCGATGAGTGCGCGAAAAAGTAGTTATGTAAAAAAACAACGGAATAATAAAAGATAATTAAGAAACAAAGGGCGATTCGATATTTTTTCAGATAAAACATTTAACAGTAGACCATCAGAAATCCAGTGTATTGTATGCATTCATTTTCGTGACTAATCGGGGAGATCGTTAACGTGAAATCACGCTTTGAGAGTTTGGGACTTTATGTGCCGGAAAAAGAAGTAACCACTGCGGAATTGGCGGATCGTCTGAAAAACGAGAAAAACTTAACCATTGCACTGGAAGAAATCACCGGTATCAGGAAACGTAGATGGCGTTCGGAAGAAGAAACCAGCCATTCGATCGCTATGAATGCCGCCCTCGA
>DJVN01000063.1 GCA_002441205.1 Syntrophaceae bacterium UBA6255
CAATTGATGAGATCGTGGCAGATATAAAAAATGGTTAAGAATTAAAATTATGAGCGTATCAACTAAATTCCAAAATTTTTGTTCAAATATCCGTATCGCCTCAAGCGTTGCTGGTGATATTTCGTATCGCTGCAAAAGAATCACAAAGCAGTTGAATAAAGATTTTTGGAGTACAGAATCTGATACAGCTCATAGTTTGTACGTTGGATCGTATGGTAGAGATACTGATATCCATGTTAGCGATATAGATGTTTTGTTCCAGATTCCTTATGCCGTCTACAAAAGAATAACCGAGCATTCTGGAAATGGGCAATCAGCATTATTACAAGAAATAAAAAAATCTATCCAGAATACATATAAAACATCAGATTCTCACGGAGATGGGCAAGTAGTTGCTGTTGATTTTACGGATGACATAAAATTTGAAATTGTTCCAGGGGTGTTGTTAAAAGATGACAAAGGGTTTTGGTATCCTGACACTAACAATGGAGGCAGTTGGAAAACTACAAACCCAAAACCAGAAATTGAAGAAATACGAAAAATCAACGACGCGCTTAATGGGAATCTTAAAAATTTATGCAGAATGGTAAGAGCTTGGAAGGATGAGTGGAGTGTGCCTATGGGAGGTTTGTTGATTGATACACTTGCATACCAGTTTTTAAAAACATGGCCCCACAGAAATGATTCATTTACTTATTATGATTGGATGACTAGAGATTTTTTTGAATATCTTAAGAATCAAGACGAGAATAAAACTTACTGGCTCGCAGTTGGCAGCGGTCAGTATGTTTATAAAAAAGGAGATTTTCAATATAAGGCTTTGCGGTGTTTCAACATAGCAAAAGATGCCATTGATTATGAGGAGCGAGACATGTCTTATTCAGCGGATGGAAAATGGAAAGAAATTTATGGAACTAAATTTTAAATAATATGAATAAAGAAAACCTTTCTTTAATTAGGCAGTCATTTGCAAACACAGTTTTTACGCATAAGGTACAAGAAGTCGCTGCAGAAAACCAAGAGAGAAATGTTTTTGCTATTAAAATAGCAAATATTATTTTGGTTTCTATTGTTTTGATTTTATTAATCATACAAGCTACGAAACCAGAAATTCTATTGTTTTCATATATAGGCGCGGGGATCACTGTTGCCGAGGTAATTTTTCTTATTATCCAACTCACATTCAGTTTTGAACAGCGAGTAGTTATGCATAAAAACTCAGCACTCAAGTATATGGGACTCAGGGATACGTACCGCTCTCTTATAGCGGATGTTATGAGTGAGTCAGTTTCTAATGACCAGATTATTACCCGAAGAGATTTACTTCAAAGAGAATACCAAGTTATTAGTGATCTTGCTCCACAAACTGGGCCCGAGGAATATACAGAAGCACAAAAAAGACTAAATAAGCGAGGTGAAGTCCAAGGAGAAGAATTTACTTGGTCCGACGAAGAGATAAATCGGTTTTTATCAGAATATTTAAGAATAAAAACAAAATAATTATGCCCAACCCTCAATCAAAAATTGAAAAACTAATTGCTGAACTTTGCCCGAATGGGGTGGAGTTTAAAGAGTTGGGTAAGGTTTGTCAGTTTAGGCGCGGCTCAACCATTACAAAGGAAGGTATTACGGAGGGCGATGTTCCTGTAATCGCTGGTGGTCAAAAACCAGCTTACTATCATAATATTGCGAACAGGAGCAGAGAAACGATAGCGGTTTCTAGCTCTGGTGCATATGCGGGATTTGTTAGTTTTTGGACAATACCAGTTTTCCTTTCTGACTCCTTTTCTGTAGATCCTGACCCTCAATTATTGATACCTAAATATGTTTTTTATTTCTTAAAAAATCTTCAGACAGAAATTCATTTGTCAAAAAAGGGTGGAGGAGTTCCGCATGTTCACGGTTCCGATTTGGAAAATTTTAGAATCCCTCTTCCGCCCATTGCAATTCAAGAAGAAATCGTTAAAATTCTTGATANNAGAGCTGGAAGCAGAGCTGGAAGCAAGAAAGAAGCAGTATGAGCATTATCGTACTCAGTTATTCGCCATTGATTCAGGTTTATTTACAATAGAAAGCATTTGTAAAAAAATATCTTCTGGTGGTACACCATCAACCTCAAAATCTAGTTATTATGGTGGCACCATACCTTGGTTAAGAACGCAAGAGGTTGATTGGGTAGATGTTCATGATGCTAGTATAAAAATTACAGAAGACGGTTTAAAAAATTCTTCGGCAAAAATGATTCCTAAAAATTGCGTGATCGTTGCTATGTATGGAGCGACTGCTGGAAAGGTTGCTATTAACAAAATACCGCTTACGACAAACCAAGCTTGTTGCAATTTAGAAATAGACGAAAATAAAGCAAACTATCGCTATGTTTTTCATTGGCTAAGTCTTCAATATAAACAGCTTAAATCATTGGGAATGGGATCTCAATCCAATATAAATGCTCAAATAGTGAGGGATTTTAAAATTCCCATTCCATCCCTTTTTGCACAAAACCGCATTGTTTCAATTTTGGATAAATTTGATGCGCTTGTGAATGATATTTCAATTGGTTTGCCGGCGGAAATTTTGGCTCGCAAACAGCAATACGAATATTACCGGGGAAAACTTTTAACCTTTAAGGAATTGCAAGCTGGTTGATATTTAGCTTATTTATTCCCTGTAGAGCGTATATTGACGCAAACACGCTATACAGGGAATCTTACGGAAATTATGGAGAATAACAAGTACAATTTGGTGGCGGAAAATCCGCAGAGTACGGTGGTGGCGGAATATATGCCGGTGTTTGCGGATCGTGTTGCGGATTATCAGGGGGAAGCGGCATTGGAGCGGGCGTTTATAGAGCAACTGGAAACTCAAGCTTATGAGTATATTAAAATTAAATCCGAGGCGGATTTGATTTTGAATTTGCGGCGGCAGTTGGAAAAACTCAATGATTTTGCTTTTACCGATACCGAATGGAAGCGGTTTTTTACCGCCGAATTGGCGAATCCCAATCAAAGCATTGAAGAAAAGACCGCCACAATTCAGGATGATTATATCAAGAATTTGATGCGCGATGATGGGACGGTGAAAAATGTTTATTTGATCAAGAAAGATAACATTCACGACAACAGCTTGCAGGTTATCAATCAATACGCGATTGATGATGGCGCGCGCGCCAATCGCTATGATGTGACGGTGCTGGTAAATGGTTTGCCTTTGGTTCATATTGAGCTAAAACGCCGCGGCGTGGCTTTGCAGGAAGCGTTCAATCAGATCAACCGCTACCAGCGCGAAAGTTTTTGGGCGCAAAGCGGCCTTTTTGAATATGTCCAGCTTTTTGTCATTTCCAATGGCACGCACACCAAGTATTACAGCAACACCACACGCCGGGAGCACATCAAAGAAGTCAATGAAAGCGCGGCCAAGAGCGGCCGGCGCACCGGCAACAGTTTTGAATTTACCAGCTGGTGGGCGGACGCGGCCAACCGGCCAATTACGGATTTAATGGATTTTGCCAAAACTTTTTTTGCAAAGCATGTAATCTTGAATGTTCTGACCCGCTATTGCGTGTTTACCACCGACCATTTACTTTTGGCAATGCGGCCATACCAGATTGTGGCAACGGAGCGGATTTTGAAAAAAATCGAGATCAGCACCAATTATAAAAAACTCGGTACCGTGGAAGCGGGCGGATATATTTGGCACACCACCGGATCGGGAA
>DJVN01000296.1 GCA_002441205.1 Syntrophaceae bacterium UBA6255
TTATAGGATGTCCCCTAGTCCCCTCCATTGTATTTGCTTAATGCCAAACCTCCAGTACCGGGATCTGGAAAAGTATGCTCTTTTGCTCTATCTCTCAACTTAGACGCCATGCCAGAATAAACGTCTTTCGTATTCCAATATATTTGTAGATCAGGAGAATATCTCAAAGCCCTTTCTTGAATATTGTAATTCCCTACATTTTTAGTTTTAACGTTTTTCTTTTGGATATACTTTTTTTTCCAAAGAACTTGGTTCTGCAATACAGAAAGTGGAGCATTTGTTGAGATGAAGTACCAACCACTCTCATTCGGAATTCCTGATTTTAAATGCCACTTTTTATCTTTCAGGTCGATTAATGAGCATGAATATATGCCATTTATGTATTTCTTTAGCGGATTCATTTCAAAAACCTAACGCCCGGCTGAGCCGAGCCTNNTCCAGCCGATTGTTCCCGAGCGCGAATCAGCGCGTGGTCGGACTAATCGGGCGAGTGCGGATGCGGTTGTTAGCTATTTTAGGCAGAATGCTGGCCACCCGACATTTAAACGCCACCATGCCTCCACGGCATAACGGAATTCATAACTGTCGATTGTAGTGAAACAAATGCGCCATTTATATTGTGAAAATGGTTCCTCATCAATTACGCAACCAAGCTTGACTGTGTCAGTATGTCCCTGATTAAAAAGGTGCTGCTTTAGCCTTTTATTGATGTCGTCTTCTGTTCCGGAATAGACAACATAGAAATCTGTTCCGTTTTGTTTGATCAACTTTGTTCCCTTGGGTGGTTTTTTGCGGAGACGCCTTTCTTTGCCTAACACCTCTGAGATTGCCTTTCTCATTTCTTCGATTGGCATCGTAGTTTCTATCCAGTAGACCCCTGGGGATGAGGGTGTACCTTTATCAAGGCATGATGTGCCAGTGACATCGACAGTCGTCTTTGTCTTTTCAACCTCTTGACCATATTCGCTCAAAAGGCTTTTTAGCTTATCAAGTTTGCAATTCATTGGATACCCGCAGCTTTCTTCCTATTACATGTTTGACAAAGGAGTTGGATATTCCGCTCTGTATTGCTTCCACCCTTTGAAATAGGAATAATGTGATCGTATTCTAACTTTTCCTTGCTGCCACACTCAACGCACTTGCCTTGATCACGTCGCCAGACGTTCAGTTTCACGTCTGACGGGATGTATCTGTCGACCTCTTCTTCGGCGGACGAATCGGCAGCGGCTGAAATTGGCATAAAATCAGGCTCGATAAGGATAGATAAGGAGTCAAGCATGTATTCGATTTCGAGTAAAAACCTTTCCTTGAAGTACCAATGCTGCTTCCGTAACCCTATTTCATGGAATTGATTAACAACGTATCGATCTTTCACCTCATCTTCCGCGTCTAGGTTTCTGATTAACTCCAGCGTAGGTAGCATATCGTGGCCAAGTTGTTTTAGACGCTGAGAGTCATTCCGTTTGAGCAATTCTGAAAGTCGAAACAAAGCACCGTAGAACGTCGATAACTGCTCATGAATCTCTGTAAGTTTGCTTGCGGCAGTCGTAAAGGTCATTATTCCTTTCATTTCTTGCCCAGACTTTATCTCTGCGCCAGACTGTACATCAATCAGATTCATCGTGTCATGATATTCCTCTCGGAGCTTATCAATCAGTGTCTTAGGTGATGATTCTACCGTTCCTGCTTCAGATTGTAATGGCGTGGCTTCGTCCATAGTCCCTCCTGTTATGTCCATTCAGTAGCTAACGCGCGAGTTGAGCAGTGCCCCGGAGGGGCATCTGTTCGAACTCCTAGGCAGTTGTCTGCGGGGCTGTTTCGCCAACTACCTGCCATCGAGCCTCAATGGTGTCGGCTGATAAATCAGCACCACAGTCCCATTCAACAAAGTATCCGCCATTGAAAACCTTCAGAAATTCGGTATGATCTTGAAGGGCTTCAAACGCCTCATACTTCAGATAGGAACTGACATCAAAATTGCCGATGCGACCATCGTCTGCAACGATGGATAACACCCTATTAGGTTGTGGAGAGATTTTTGCTATTCTCATTGGTCAAGTCCTTTGATTGGAAAAGGTTTCTTGCCGTTTACAGTCAAGTTCCAGTCGGCAAGCAAATCTTCTTGATGAATTTCGATCCATGCGACGACCAGCTTGTGCTTGTTCGGTGGCAGTTCACCAGACAGAAGCGTTCCGTCAAGAATCGAGTACACTGCAACTTTCCCTTGGTAATCAGCATGTATGTGTGGCACATGATGTTTCTCAGTATCTCGAAAGAACATCCGGATGAGAATCCCATAAAACATCGAAATTGTAGGCATTCTATCTTCTCCTTCTTTGCTTTAGCCTGATGTGGCTAACAAGAACTCACCCCAGTGTTGGGGTCAAATCCTTATCCTTGACTTTCGCCCGGTTTCCGTCACATCGGACTTCCAGTCCATCTACAAGATTCTCCCTTTCTGTTATATGAAACGATATCCATTGTCACGAATAAAGATTTGACCCCATAGCTTCCCTGACCCTCAACTTCCCGCAAATCAGCTGACCATTCAGGATTTCTCTGCGCCACAATTCCAACAAGAATCAAATTCACTACCATGTACTTCGCCGCATTTCTCGCATTTCCAAGATTCTGGGCCAATTGGTGTATTTTCATTAATCATTTCCTTATCCGATTCACCCGTAAATGTAGCAAATTGATGTCGGCAATACCTACAGACTGCAGCATCAATCCTGACTATCTCAGCACAATCAGGGCATTTTTTCTCACCTGACGAGATAAAAGATCCATTCATTGATGCATCTATATTTCGGGATGAGTTTTGCAGAGATCCAAAACCAAATAGTATGGTTCCCGTTATTATTAACAACCCAGAGATCATCAAATAGTTCCTGCGTTGGTCTGCTAAGTCGAGATTGTGTATGGATTGACGAGGTATATATGTTGAAAACGCTCCCTCTCCGATAAATTCTCCTCCAGTTTCCACATATGTGCTCATGTTAAAGGAGTAAATTCCACCTATCACGCCAAGTACCACAAGAATTATTCCGAATGTGCGCATGAATTCCTCCTTGAGTGCCTAACATTGTTTATATGGATCGGT
>DJVN01000294.1:0-2716 GCA_002441205.1 Syntrophaceae bacterium UBA6255
GTTCATCAGGATGCCAGAGGAATGAAAAAGGTTCTTGCCGTGGGTAATGAAGCGAAAAACATGCTGGGACGCACGCCGGGAAACATCGTGGCCATCAGGCCGATGCGTGACGGCGTTATCGCCGATTTTGATATTACGGAAGCCATGCTCAAACATTTTATTCTGAGTGTTCATAATCGCAAATCTCTGGTGCGGCCGCGCATTATCATTTCCGTGCCGTCGGGCATCACGCAGGTGGAAAGACGCGCGGTGCGTGAAACCGTGGAATCCGCGGGAGCCCGAGAGATTTATCTTATTGAAGAACCGATGGCTGCCGCCATTGGAGCCGGTTTGCCTGTTGCCGAGCCGACGAGCTCAATGGTTGTGGATATTGGCGGCGGAACGACGGAAGTGGCCGTTATTTCCCTGGCCGGAATCGTTTATTCTAAATCGGTAAGAGTGGCGGGAGATAAAATAGACGAAGCCATTGCCCAGTATATGAAGCGCAAACATAATTTGCTGATCGGAGAGAGAACTGCGGAAATCATCAAAATGGAAATCGGTTGCGCTTATCCCTTTGATGAGATGAAAGTCGGTTCTATCAAGGGACGAGATTTGATATCGGGAATTCCCAAAATAACGGAAACCAATTCGGAAGAAATCCGGGAGGCCATCAACGAACAGGTCACTTTTATTGTTGATGCGATTAAAGATACCCTGGAAAATTCACCACCGGAACTGGCTGGTGATATTGTTGACCGCGGTATTGTCCTTACCGGTGGCGGAGCGCTGCTGGCCAATATTGATATTCTTATCCGAGAAGAAACCGGACTGCCGATTACCATTACGGATGATCCTCTTTCGGCCGTGGCCAGAGGCGCAGGGATGGCTCTTGACCAAATAAGCGTGCTTAAAGATATCGCCCTTGAGGTTTAAGAGGAAACCTGGTTTTGTGTGCGTTTATTTTACTTCGATTGGCCTTTCTGTAATGTTTTTAAATGATTCTTTATAATTAAAAGCAAACCGGCAATAAAACTTTTTCACTTTATAATATATAATATTTTTCGTAAAATGTTTGATAAAAGCTCTGCCAATCTCTCATCTCGGTCATTAGCGTTCGGGTCCCCTGCTTGGCGGGATAATTCCCAATAGCTTGTGGCTATTGGATAGTNNCGTCCAACAAATTTCAATGGACCTAAAGTGATCTTGAGATTATACGCTTCTGAAATTTGGGATTCACTGCGACCAAAACGCTTCAGATGAGGATGACCTTGCGTGACCTTTAGGTTATGCATTTTGTTTCTGAAGTGTCAGACTCATTAAATTATTTTTCTGTCAGGTAAAAATGTTTTTATTAAGAAAATATAAAATGATTATCTTTATCACGGTTATCATTATCGCATCTTTAATCATGATTGCCTATAACCTGAAATATGACACGGGTAAAAGTTTTTTGAGAAAAATAGTTTTAGAAACAGTTGCTCCAGTGTACGGAGCGCTGAGCGGTTCCATCCGGAACGTTCAGGATGCATGGACTCGCTATATTTTACTCGTTGGCATTCAGGAGGAAAACAGGAATCTGAAAAAGAAGATTAATGAATTGAAAGCCGTTCTTGTTTCATATCAGGAGGGTTATCAGGAAGCGCANNAGGCTGAAAAAACTTTTAGCCATTACAAACCATGATCCTTCCCGCTTTGTGACAGCAAAAGTAATCGGCAGGGAACAGGCCGCACTTTCCAGAACGGTTTTAATTGATAAAGGCTTATCAGATGGTTTGCAAAACGGTATGCCGGTTATTGCGTATCCGGGATTGATCGGTCGTCTGGTCGATGTTTCGTGGCATGTTTCGCGCGTGCTTTTGTTGATTGATGAAAACAGTAATATTGATGCGATTGTGCAACGCAACCGCACCCAAGGGATTATCAGCGGCGCCGGCTCTCAGGGAATGATATTAAAGTATATTTCCAAAACCCAGGATGTTCAAAAAGGTGATATTATGGTTTCTTCCGGTATGGGAGGCGTGTTTCCCAAGGGCTGGCTGATCGGCCAGGTTATAAATGTTGACAGACAGGATGCGGGTCTTTTCTTGAAAATCAAAGTAGCTCCGTTCGTGGATTTTGCTAAATTGGAAGAGCTTTTAATTTTATCGTCCGAAGAAACTGCAGGTAAATAAAAAATGATTTATTATATTTTATTACTGATTTCATCCGTATTTTTAATCGTATTGCAGTCAATGATTACAGATATCATTTTTTCCAATTATTTCATGTTCGAAATATCTCTGGTGATTGTCATCTATGCCGGGTTTCATCTTGATTTAATGAAAGGAACGGTCATGGCGTTTCTTCTTGGATTATTCGTTGATTGTGTCGGGGGGGCGATTCTTGGATTGTACCCTTTTGTGTATATTATCGTTTTCTGGTCGTCATTTTTCATCTCTGATTTAATGGATACTGAAAAAACACATGTTGTCATTTTTTTTAGTTTCTTTTGCGTTCTTCTGAAAGAAATTGTGCTTAATACTTTCTATTATATGGCCTATAATATAAACTTATTTTTGAATACTTATTATATTATTTTCACGCACGCATTGGTTATCAGTCTGGTGGCTCCGCTGATATTTTATCTGATGGACCGGACAGGAATATTTCTTTACGAAAATTAAGGCATAACGAATATGCTCAACGGGCATGAACCGGCAGAGTTCAAGGAAAAAATAAGAATAGTTGTTGTCAT
>DJVN01000294.1:2764-3570 GCA_002441205.1 Syntrophaceae bacterium UBA6255
CGCAACGGCGTTGTTCTGGTGGATAACAAGCCGTCTTTTGATGTGGTTTATATTCCCAATAAAAATAAAGCCAACGAACTTTCGGTAGAAAAATTAAAAAAACTTTATGAAAATAAAGCAATGGATTTTTTTTATGATCAGTCTCTGATGAAAAACGCAAAACCGTATCTGCCTGTTATATTGGACAAAAATGTGAGCATGGAAAAAATTGCCCTTGTGGAAACGAATGCCATCAACCTGCCGGGTATTTACGTTGATGTTTCGCCGATTCGTATGTATTTGGATGGGGAAGTTCTGGCGCCCGTTANNACAGGTGAAATTAGCAAAGAGGAAATGGAAAGAAGTAATGATAAATATGCTTACGGCGATATTTCGGGGAAGCACGGATTGGAAAGGTTTTTTGATAAATATATTCGAGGTCACCGCGGGGCGGAACTGGTTGAGGTGAATGCTTACGGCAGAGAAATAAAAAACATGGGCAGGAAAGATCCTGTTTCCGGTTACAACATGACTTTGACCATTGATGCTAATGTTCAAAAAGCCGCCTGGCAGGCTATTGAAGGGAGGGCGGGATCCGCCGTGGCAATGGATCCGCGTGACGGTTCCATCCTGGCCATGGTCAGTTCCCCCTCATTTGATCCGAATCTGTTTAACGAAGGAATTTCCAATGAACTGTGGAGCCAGTTGCAAAGCAATCCTTACGCTCCCTTGTCCAACAAAGCCATTTCCGGACAGTACCCGCCGGGATCGACCTACAAACTGATTGTTGCTGCTGCGGCTCTGGAAGAGGGTGTTATTACTCCCGA
>DJVN01000294.1:3617-4654 GCA_002441205.1 Syntrophaceae bacterium UBA6255
ACCGGAATTGATTTGCCCAATGAAAAAAAAGGTTTAGTTCCCACCAAGGAATGGAAATTGAACAAGAAAAAAGAAGTCTGGCAAATGGGTGAAACAATATCCATCGCCATTGGACAGGGATTTAATCTCGTTACGACATTACAGTTAGCCAACGCCTTTGGAACTTTTGCCAATGGCGGCACTTTGTGGCGCCCCTATTTGGTCAAGCAAATTCAATCAACGGATGGTAATGTTTATAAAGAATTTTACCCTGTAAAAAAAGGTGAATTACTTTTAAGCAAGGAAACCATGGAAATTTTAAATGACGCTTTAAAAGGCGTGGTTAATGAGCCCGGGGGAACGGGTCAGAACGCAAGATTGTCCAACGTGGAAGTGAGCGGTAAAACGGGAACGTCTCAGGTGGTCGGATTGCCTCAAAATGAAAGAGCCCGTCGCGCTAGATTTCTCCGGGCTTTTCAGAAGGATCATGCATTATTTGCCTGTTACGCGCCGTCGAAAAATCCTGAAATAGTTGTGGCGGTTATTCTCGAAAATGCCGGCGGCGGAGGCGCAGTTGCCGCACCGGTTGCGCGCAAAATATTATCGGCTTATTTTGAGGGGAAGAAACAAGATAAGCGTCCGCAGGAAATGGCGCAAGCCCGGCTTTCAAGAGATTTGAACAACTAAAAATATTTTTTATCACTGTGGAATGAACTTTTCATGATTTTTCTTAAATTTGATCGCCGAATTTTTCACTATTTTGACTGGGTGCTTCTGGCCTTCGTTCTTTTGGTCTGTGCAATGGGCATCCTGAATATCTATTCCACCGGGTTCAGCGCTGTTGAAGGACAGACACCATTTTACCTTAAACAGTTGCAGTGGATTGTTCTGGGATTGATTTCAATGATACTTGTTTTTTTCGTGGATTACCGTGTGATTATTCATTATGCTTATATCGTCTACGGCTTTGTCATGGTTCTTCTAGTGCTGGTATTTTTTGTCGGGTCGTCTTCTCATGGAGCGCAACGATGGATTGACGGCGGTTTTTTTGCCTTACA
>DJVN01000014.1 GCA_002441205.1 Syntrophaceae bacterium UBA6255
GCAACGTTTCGGTGAATACAAAAAAATAGACAACATAAACTTTCCCAGCGGTAAAACAGGTCTATTCATGACCTTGTCTGTCTTGCCCGGCGATGAAAATTCGAATAGCCATTGTATTGCCACCGGACGCCTGCTTTATTACGGCGGATGGGATCTTCATCGCGGATTTCATAAGCCAATGAAGGGATATTTCCCGGCTGGAAGCGTATTTAAAGAAAAAATAAACGATAATTGCATAGCACTATAGGAGGAATACCATGCTAAAAAGAGACCTGTTTTCCATTTGTACATTTTATGCCGTATCACCCATTCACGCAGGAAGCGGCGCATCCTTTGCCGCTGTTGATCTTCCCATCCAGCGCGAGCGCCACACAAACTGGCCGCATGTGCAGGCATCAGGCGTAAAAGGAGCCATGCGCGCGCATTATCGGGATTTTGCGAAGGAGAAATCCCTGATTAATTTACTTTTCGGCTATGACAAGGCCGATAAGGATTACCATATAGAATATTTCAAGGATGATGAACAAAAGCAGAAAGTGGATGATAACTTTCCCGGCGCCATATCATTCTCGGACGCAAAGCTGCTTGCCTTTCCCATCCGCTCCAATATTGCGCCGTTTGTCTGGGTAACATGCCCGGCGGTGTTGAAGCGATTGAACGATGATTTATCCTTTGCCGGATTGCAAGAAATCGGGAGCATTCCACCAATGACCGGCGAAAATGCGCGTTGTCTTGCTGGTGGCCTATCGGGCAATGTTATTTTAGAAGACATGGTTGTGAATGTTGAGCCTGGAGATATACCAAATCCGATTCCAAAAGGCTTCCCCGAGATGAATAAACTACTTCTTGTTTCTGATGAAGTCTTCAAATATGCGGTTGATTCCTGCACGGAAATACAAACACAGATTAAAATTGATTCTGCGACTGGGACGGCCGCCCCCGGAGCGCTGCGCTACCAGGAACTGCTGCCTGCCGATTCGGTTCTTTATTCGGTGGTTTACTACAGCCGAACCGTTTTCGAGAACACGTTACAATCAGAAACCGTGCGCGGACACATGGAAGATGTTATCAAAAATTTCATGCAGATCGGCGGCGATGAAACGCTGGGTCGCGGCATCTGCAAGATTCACTGGATTGCCGGAGGTGCAAAATGAGAACGCTGGCTCAAAAAAGGGCGAAATATGCCTTGGAAAAAGTTTTACAAGTAATGAAAGAGAAAGACGAAAAATCAAGGAAAGATTTCAGATCATTTTCGGCTGGCGCGCCATCAATGATATTACAAAATGGATTTGGGCAGACCTTGGCCTTCTGGCTAGCTAAAGGTACAGACAAAGATGGTCATATGAAAAACAATGATAAGCATGTTGAGTTGTATGATTTCGTAAAAGATTGGCTGTCATACCACCATGACGATGTAGGAAACATCTTTGTTAAAGAAAAAGATAGAACAAAACTGATAACTGAATTGATGTCTATGACACAGAAGGATTATTTAGTTGCCCAAAACGAAGCCCTTGCCTTATTGGAATGGGTCAAACGGTTTGCCAATGCAGATATGTTGTAAGGGAGGATACTCAAATGGCACTTTACCCTTTCTATAATTCGCTTCAGGATGAAACCAAGGTCATGCCAAACGGCAATTTCGGCCTCTNNGCGGCAATGATACCCGCGCGGTGGAATTTTATTTTGAACGCTACGGTCAAATGAAAAAAAGCAATGTCGCTGAATTGCTCAAACAAAAGCACAATGACCAGAGAACATATTGCGAAAGTTTCCCTTCTGACAATTATGAAAGCATTCAAATCGAGGTGAAACTTGCATCACCCCTTCTGACCGGCATCGGTGAATCACATCCGAATGAAGTCAGCATGGTATTTGATCATAACCTGGGAATCCCTTATATCCCTGCGTCCGGCGTAAAAGGAATTGTCCGGTTTGCTCATACGGTATCGCTTATACCGGAAGCGATCAGTATGGGAAAAGTCGATGAAAAGGGAAGATTCGACGATGAAGACGAATGGACATTTGTATTAAATATGTTCGGCGCGCAGAAAACGAAAGGAGATGTCATCTTTCTTGACGCTTACCCTACAAGTGTGCCTCAGTTGCATCTTGATATTATGAATCCTCATTATGGACCATATTACAGTGACGGTCTGCCGCCCGCCGATCACCACAATCCCACACCGATCAAATTTCTTACTGTTGCGCCGGAAACAACTTTTATCTTTCGTGCTGTGGCGAAGAAAGAAAATGGATTGTTGCAAAAAGTGAAAGAGGCCTTGCTAAGAGCATTATCCGAAGAAGGCGTCGGCGCTAAAACAGCGGTTGGGTATGGAAGATTTGTAATTGATGAAACAATACAAAAAGGTGCAAATAATAATGCAGCAAAAGTTGAACCCAGCCCATTTGAGAAATGCTGCACCCCATTTAAAACTATAAAACCGACTGATGCCGGGAAGATAGGCCCGCTGATTGACACAGCTTTAAAAATATTGACATCTGAAGAAGATAAAAAAGCATTTGCAAAATACGTCAGGGAATTTATGGGAAAAGATTTTAAGAAAAGCAAGGCAAGGGAAAAGCTCAAATCCTATTTGTTTTAGCAGGCTTGATTATTCCCGTGCGCAAAACCGGAAATGCATGGGAGATTGTCAGGATTGAACCGGCGGGGTGAAATAGAATATTAGTTTATAAAGCAATACAAATATGTATTATAACGTAAACGTATATGAAAAATTATCGTGAAACTTATATCCGCCGTAAGGAAATGGACATTTTATCGGGGAGATTTTGCCGCCCGGCGATCCTTTCAATTTTTCGTCAAACCTTCGAAAGAAGAAAAGGAG
>DJVN01000038.1:0-12826 GCA_002441205.1 Syntrophaceae bacterium UBA6255
TGGAGGCAGACGTCCACAGGCCGGTCGCATTTATGCGTGAGCTTGCGGCAGACACAGTCAGTGAGGGCGATGGTCGACGCGGACTGCAGCAGTTTGACGGCGTCTTCCGAGACGAGCACCTGGCTTTTTGTGCTGATCGACTCGTCGATGGGGACCACCCGCATGAATGCAGGCATTTTGATCTGATAGAGAAGATCCAACAGCGCAGGGTAGTCGGTTTCTCCGAATTCCCGCCAGACCTCCATAAGTTCTTCGGACGCGTCAGGACCGGAGAGGGTCCAGTCGTGTAGCTGAAGAGGATGCTTGGGCATCCGGTAGGTCGTAACGCCTCCCTTGATCGAATCGATCATCACGCCGCGCTTGAACAGCCTGTCCACGATTCCCTGCATTTCCTCTACGGTAGTTCCGAACTTCGTCGCCAACTCTTCCGTAGTGGCAGGTAATGAATTAACGATGTTTGCTTCTCTCTCATCACAGAGCATGCGCCAGATCTTCAGCATGACCGGTGAGTTCTCGAAGATTAATTTTTTTGAAAGTTCTCTATATACATCCGGTTGAGACATGATAATCTCCATACAATAAGACGGTCGAGGCGGACATGAAATCGTCACCGATAACATGGAGATGCAACAGTTATACCTTTTTTCCACTGTGTTTATTTATTATTTAAAGTGCCGTTTTTTATACCTCAATAGGATTTTTTGCTAAAAAGAACATATTTTCTCTTCTTAAATGTGGTCATCACTAAATGCCAATGGGACATATTTGTCCCATGATTTCTCCATCCTGTCCCGGCTTTCTTTAGTTTTAACCGGTATTTCCTTCTTGTTTAGGCTATTTCATTTGTATGGCACTTTCTTTGCTTTTCTCCGATGACATTCCACAGGTGGGAAATAAGCTGAGAAAAATCAGACAGCACAATGTTTAATATTGGGACTGAAAACTGGAGACGAAAGCCGATGATTGATCAAAAATTTCAAGATGCCGCCGCTATGCTCGAAAGTATCGTCAAGATTGTGAATGCCATGGAGATTCGCATCGTGGAAATGTGGGATCGTCATGCCAAAGTTATGTTACCGCTTAAGCCCAATGTGAACCATATTGGNNGTCAAAGAAATTAACATCCAGTTTAAGCGTCCTGCCATTACTGATGTGACCGTAGAGGCGAATCTGAGCATGGATGAGGTTAGCGCCATTCAAAGGGAGGCCTATGAAAAGGGAAAAGCAGACTGGAAAATGAACCTTGAAATCAAGGATCAGGCCGGTGCGGTGTGCTGTTTTGTTCAGGGAATCTGGCAGATGCGTAAAGGTTAAATCAATAATTGCTGATTGGAACGGGATGACGGGAAAGAAACCGCCGACAATACTCAGAGACAGCATCAAAAAGGCTTACGGTTATTATGTATAACAATAAAATTAGAAAGGTTCTTATATGAAAACAAAAATCACCGAATTGTTTGGAATCAAGTATCCCATAATACTTCCCGGCATGAGCTGGATCAGTGTACCCGAACTCGTGGCTGCCGTGTGTAACGCCGGAGGCATCGGTTATCTGGCCACCGGCTCCTTAAGTCCGGATAAAACAAGAACAGCCATCAGGCAAATAAGAGAGTTGACGGACAAGCCTTTCGGCGTTGGAGTATCTCTTTTAATGCCGAAAGCTTACGAAAACGCCATCATCGCGATTGAGGAAAAGGTGCCTGTGCTCAATATATCGCTGGGCAAGGGAGGAGATCTGATAAAAAAAGTTCACGACTATGGCGGCAAGGTTATCACGACCGTAACAACTGTCGGCCATGCGCTGGCGGCACAAAAATCGGGAGCAGATGCCCTGCAGGTTACCGGTTATGAAGCCGCGGCTCACGGCAGCCAGGTTCCGACTATGGTTCTTGTTCCCGCCATCGTTGATGAAGTTAAAATACCCGTTGTCGCCATTGGAGGAATCGCCGATGGAAGGGGCATGGCGGCGGCTTTTGCTCTTGGAGCCGAGGGCGTGGGGATGGGCACAAGACTTTCAATTACAAAAGAAAGTCCTGTTCATGACCATTGCATAAAAACGCAGTTGGAAAGCGGAATTGAAGATACAATTTATTCCAACAGGTTTGACGCTCTGTACTGCAGGGTTTTAAAAACTCCTTCCGCCGAAAAAGCGGTGAAAGAAGGGCGTAATATTGTCAAAGGTTTTAAAGCGACATTCTCCATTGCCAAATCGCTGAATTCATCATGGATGGATATGGCAACCTCTAATCTTTCCAGTCCCAAAGGTGAAAAAAACGCAAAACCAAAGGATGCTGCTCCGAAGGACAATCCCGTAAAGAAAAAAAATAAATCTTTTATCGGCAAAATGTCAAATAGTTACCAAACGGCTATGAATCTGGCGCATATGGCGCAGGGGTATGTCGCCGTACAAAACGCCGTCGAGAATGGTGATCTGGAGCAAGGTGTTTATCTTTCCGGTCAGGTTCAGGGCATCATCCATGATGTTCCCACCGTGGCGGAGCTGATCAATCATACCGTTGAAGAATGTAAAAAAATTCAAAAGGGCATGGCGGATAAGGCACTGTAAAAAGTGCGTCACGATGGCTTTTCTTTCGGAGGGCGGCGACGGCGCTGAGAGTGTTGCAGCCTGAGAGTGCGAGTTGTTCAGCAAGATACTACTCTGCTGAATGTAATACACCGGTGCCCTCATAGATAATATTGATTTTGGAAAACATATCCTTCCATCCCTGACGCGAACCGATGAAGAATTCGTAGTCATCGTAATTGTGATCAATCTCGTTCCAAACGATACAGCCTTTTTCACGTTGAATGCCGGGATATACCGGACAATTTGTAATCAATAAACTTATCGCGGAATCAGGAAACAGTTTCTCCAACAAGTCGTATAACCGCACAAAGGTGTTTTCATTCATCGGAGTTTCGTCCCGGTCGAGATGTGGAATATTTCCATCACTGTTTCTTATAAATAAAACTCTTTTGTTTTGCAGGTCGTTAAAGAATCTGTGAATGAGCATGCCATACTTCTTTTTCACTACGGGTATTTGCTGCTCTAGATTATCGGGAATTATTTTATCGTCTTCTGCACGTTTAAAATCATGATGATACAACAGGTTGTAATATGTATCCCTGACGGTGAGAAGGTCCGACGATACTTCCAGGTTGTTTATATTAAAAAGATCATGAAACCCGCCTTCCAGCAGATTCCATAATGCCTGAAACGGCGTTATCCACCAGTCAAACGGATAGGCACGTTCAACACCGAAATAATCACGAATGTTCAGAGCCACCTCACAATTGCAGCCGAGGCTTATGATTCTGTCAAATTTATTAGCCTGACCTTCGGATTTAAATATGTTTAACGGACGCTGCATCATCTGCCTTATTAATTCAGATTAATCGTTACCACTATCGTATTATAATTTTAGTTTAGCATAAAAATATCATTTTGATAAATGGGGGAATTATCTTTTTAAGTATAATTATCCTGGAAGGCATTGTGGATTGAACTATAAACACCTTTTGATAAGCTCCAAAAAGTTACCGAGTGAGTGAGCTAGTACATCCATGTAACATCACAGTTGAGATATAATTAGTCAATCATTATTCATATGTTTGCATAGTGGCCGTAGATAACAAGATAAATGTCATTTCTTGTTATTGTCAAATTTCATCATTTGGGTTAAACTTCAACGTTCATTAACGCATGACGGTCGTATGTAATAATAACTTGGAGAAATACCATGAGATTTTCGGCACTTCTTTTCATTTTGTATCAAATCCTCAAATGGGCAGCGAAAATGAAACCGGCCTATCGCAGTTACATCGGATCCATTCATCAGGTCAAAATCATGATCAAGACGGCGGACGGCAAACGGGGCCGATTATTTATCTTCGACCGGGGGACGGTCAGTTCCAAAGGCGGCGCCGGTCATCCGTATGACGCGGCCATTGTCTGGTCGGATGCGGCCACGGGGTTCGCCGTGATGGTATCCAAAAGCGACGCGGAGCAGTTCAAGGCCGCCGCTGCCGGCAAGATGAAACTCGATGGTATGGCTTTTTTCGCGCAGTGGTTCAACGACGGTGTGAAACTGGTGATGTAGATTATTCTTTAACCTGTATAGATTAATGAGCGCCGCTAACTCGGAGCGCGTAAGGATCGATGACTATTGAAAGGAGATCAACCATGGCAAAAATAATGGGCGGGCATCTGGTAGGCAAATATTTGAAGGAAGTGGAAAATATCGATATCGTCTTCGGTATTTCCGGCGGACATATCGAGGCGGTGCTGGACAGTTTCACGGAATACAATATTCGCACCATCGATGTGCGCCACGAACAGGCCGCCGCCATGATGGCGCATGCCTGGTCGATTTACACCGGCAAGCCCGGTGTGTGCTTTCTCACCGCGGGGCCGGGATTTGCCAACGGCCTGACCGGCATTGCCAACGCCTATCTGGATAACGCCCCGCTGGTTGTTTTGTGCGGCAGGCATCCGCTGCGTGATGACTTAAAAGGCGCGCTGCAGGAAATCAATCAGATGGACATTGTGCACCCCATCACCAAATGGGCGGCCACCTGCTATGATACCAAACGAATCCCCGAATATCTCTCGATTGCTTTCCGCTACGCGGTGGAGGGACGTCCCGGCCCGGTGTTTCTGGAACTGCCGCCCGATATTCTGGGCGTAAAAATTGAAGAATCGCTGGCGCCGATGCCCAAGCGCACCACCCGCAAATACACGGTTCATCCCGACGACGCCGATCTCAAAGGCGCGGCGGATATCATCAACAATGCGAAAAATCCGCTGTTTATCGGCGGCAGCGGCGTGCGCTTCAGCGGAAATTCCGACGCGATCAAAGGGTTCATCGAAAAAACGGGCATTCCCTTTATGCTGATGAATTACGGCCGGGGGGAATTGCCGGATAATCACCCCAATTCGGTGATGGAAATGGGCAGCGTCGGCCTGATGTTCGGCCTTCCCCAGACGGATGTGCTGATTGCCGCCGGGCTACGTTTCAACTGGCTTTTGATGTCGGGCAGCCTCATTCCGGCCGCGACAAAAGTGGTGCGCATCGATATCGACCCGCACGAAATCGACCGTAACCGCATGGCGGACGCGGGGCTGGTGGGCGATGTGGGATCGGTGCTCGAACAGCTTACTCCTCTGGTCAATAAAAATAATCACAGCGATTGGGCTAATACTCTAAAATCGGCCGGCCGATCCCTGCTGGATTACGAACTCCGGATTCGGGAAACGGCGACAGACCCGATTCATCCGGTACGTCTGGTATCGCAGATTCAGAAAGTCGTGGGCAACGACACGGTCTTTGTGACGGATGGCGGCGACACGAATTATTTCGGCCTTGCTTTCGAGACCCGGCAGAAAGCCGGCGTCATCGCCGCGGCGGCGGGGCTTTTCGGCTGTCTGGGGACGGGAATTCCCTTCGGCATGGCGGCCAAGCTGGCGCGGCCGGATAAAAAAGTGGTGGTGCTCAACGGTGACGGGTCATTCGGCTTCAACGCGATGGAATTCGACACGATGGTGCGCCATAACATTCCCGTAGTCGTCGTCATCAACAACGACTGCGCGTGGGGCATGATCAAGCACAGCCAGGAGCTTTCCATAGGCGCGGACAGGCTCCAGTGCGCGGAGCTGGGTATCCGGCATTACGAAAAGGTGGTGGAAGGTCTGGGCGGTCACGGCGAGTTTGTCACGAAAGACGAGGAGATTATCCCGGCGCTGGAACGCGCGTTTGCTTCCGGCAAGCCCGCGTGCGTGAACGTGATGACCGACCCGACGGTGACGAGCCCGGCGACGCCGTTATTCTATCAGGCGCTGAAAATGGAGTAGCACCCATTTAATGAGACTCTCTGAAAACGAATCCCGACGGGTCGGGATGAAGTTTGAAGTGTTAGTCGAATTATCCCACGCGCGAAGCGAAGTGGGACTATAACGAAGGGCGCCGCCACGATATCAGCTTTGATTTAGAAATGGTATAAGTTAAATATCAAAATATGACAAAGGAGTCCTTCCGTAAGATCACTTCGCTTTATTCGTAGAGATCAATCTTAAGAAAGAGACCAAACAGGTATAAATTAATCGCTATGCCAATTAGACAAACGGGAGAAAAACATGAAAACATTATTCATGATAAGGATGATGCTGATCGCAGGTTTGAAACCGGTAATTGTCAGCAGGTAAAATATTTGGAAAGAAGGAGAATGATGCTGTTGATCAGTATCATTCTCCTTCTCAATGTGTCCGGGTGCGGCTCATTTTACAAGAATTATCTTGATAGAAAACTCGATCCCTATGATGAAGAGGTGAAAGCTCTTACTGCGAGGGGAGAAATCAATGTAATTCTTCTGCCGGGCTGCGCATCAAGACCGGGAGAACAGGATACGCTTTTCAGTTGTCTGAAGTTGTCGCGCGATGTTATTCCGGAATCGGTAAAACTTCCGGCGGGGGAAAAACTTTATCTTGGTCATATCTCCGATTTTATCCTGCGTGCCTTAAAATATTATCAATTTCGGGAACGCTTCAAGGATTTTTATGGCTACCGCATTATACTAAAATTTCGAAAATTGACACCTGCGGAACTTCGTTCCAGGAATTTTTCTGCTTATTCAAGTATTGCCGTAGGCACTGCCGGTGCGTTTGCCGGTGCCGCAACCATGTTGCCATTCAGCGGGATATTGTTTCTGGTGGATGGAATTAAAACGGAAATTGATCGGCGCGACTTTGAAAAGCGTGCTGCTCGGATGGATTTGCCGAAGCCGAAAAAAAATATGGTTGTTCATCAATTAAAATCCGGGGGAAGAACACTCTTACATATAAAAGACGAAATCGATCAGGAGGTAACCGGTTACACCGCGGCCAGAATGCAATTTGATGACAAGGTGACAAGTTATATGGTTGAAGAGTGTATTCTGGAAAAAGTCACTCCTGAAGAGATGAACAGCTATCAGGAACAAATTAAGCTTTTCAGAAAAGAGGGAAGTTAATCTCTTCGTTTATTCAGGACATATCAGCAAGCGCCGGAACGACCTCGGTTTTCCGCAGGAGGGTATTATAAAATTTATTCGTAATAGTGTATTTTTGTAAGGACTTCTTTTAGTGTGGTCGTACCGTTCTCGACTTTTTCGCAGGCATCTTCGATCAGTGTTTTCATTCCGTTTTCCCGCGCAAGGTTGCAGAGATCCTGGTCGGAGTTATATTTCGGAATAGCTTTTCTCAGACTGCTGTCGATGCGGAGAAATTCAAAAACGCCCACTCGTCCCTTATATCCCGTAAAACCGCATTCTTCACATCCTTTTCCTTTATAGGATATTCCAATATTCAGCTTTTTCAGATAGGGATAATTTTCGTAAAGATATTGCGGTATTTCAAATTCGACCCGACACTTGTCACATATTTTCTTAACAAGCCTTTGAGCCAGTATGGCGTTTAGCGCGGAACTAATAAGATAGGGTTCTATTCCTAGATCCCTCAACCGCGATATTGTAGCAATGGTGTCGTTGGTATGAACCGAACTGAGCACCAGGTGGCCGGTCAACGCGGCTTTTGTGGAAATTTGAGCGGTATCGGAATCCCTGACCTCTCCCACCATGACAACATCGGGATCCTGCCTGAGTATTGAACGCAGTGCCGCTGAAAACGTAAAACCGATTTTTTCATTAACGGGCACCTGCTTGATATTCTCAAGTTCATATTCGATCGGGTCTTCAATCGTTACAACGCTTTCCGATTCCAGCGACAGTTGTGTCAGCAATGAATAAAGCGTGGTTGTCTTGCCGCTTCCCGTGGGTCCTGTGACAAAAAGCATGCCCTGAGGTTTGTTCAGCATTTCAAGCAGCTCTCTTATGATATTATCCGGCATGCCGAGCTTGCTTAAGGGGATGAGACCCATAACCGAATCAAGTATGCGTATGACGATTGTTTCTCCGTGGGATGAGGGTATGGTGGAAACACGAAGATCTATCATGCGGCCTTCATATCTTACAGTGCTCCGGCCATCCTGCGGCAATCTGCGTATGGTGATGTTCATGGTGGATATTATTTTTATTCTTGATGTGATGGCTGCTTGAAGATTTTTCGATATCTTCAGGACCGTTGTCAGGTCACCGTCTATTCTGTAACGGACATTAACGTATTTTTCGCGGGGTTCTATATGGATGTCTGTCGCCCTTGACTTAACGGCATTGATGAGTATCAACGTGACAAGTTTTACAATGGGCGGTTCTTCTCCAATTTTATAAAGTTCGTCGATCTTAATATCGATCTCTTCTTTATCTTCCGGCTTATTGAACTCAATATTTTTATCCAAATTGAACTGCATATCTGCATCCAAATGCATTTCGTTCAATGGATTCCATATTTTTTCCATCGAGCAGTAGCCGTAGTTTTTTTCAATAGCTTTCATGATGGATGATTCTGTTGCCAGAAGGGGTGTAATATTACGTCCGGTAATAAATTTCACTTCATCAATGGTTGAATAATCGAGAGGATTGACCATAGCCAGAAAAAGCGTATTCCCCGACACATTGGTGGGTAATATCTTCTTCTTTACGGCCATGTCCATGTTCAGTAATTTGAGGTATTCCTCCTTCACGGTTAAATCAGAGCAATCAATATAATTAATCGAGAATTTTTTAAGAAAAGCCTCCATGAGTTGTGAATCCGAAATGTAACCAAGTTCAATAAGTGTCTGGCCTATCATCTTTCCGCTTTTCTTCTGAAGAGCGAGCGCGTTCATCAACTGTTCGTCAGAAACAAATCCGCTCTCTATTAATAATTCTCCAAGCTTTCTTTTTTTGTTGGCCATTGTTTGAAATTATGTATTTGTTAAAAAATGTGATACGACTTTATAATTAATTTTTTTCAGTATATAAATTATATATTAATATTGCAATTAATAACCTTTTTGTTTGCCATTATCTAATTATTTCAATAGGTTCTATTTTCTTGACAGTAGTAATTTTATTCATTAAATTAATCAAAGACAGAAAGGTTCCGACGTGAAACGTAAAAGACGGCTAATCCGGATTTGAATAAGGAGGAATTAAAGTTGTCATGGTAGAAAAAAGGAAAAGGCAACGGTTGGAGGAATTAAACGAGATAACCATATCGGTCATTGCCGGGGCAAAGAATCTTCCTAAAGAGAAAACAGTCGATATTTACAGCGAGGACATTTCCGTGTCCGGAGCGAAAATCAGGGGGAATATCCTCTTCCCCGTCGACACCCTCCTCAAAATAGATTTTACATTGAAAAAATTGCAAAGGCAAATAACAATTCTTGGGAGAGTTAAATGGATCAAAATCGTCTTTGAGGATAAATGTTATGAGGCCGGCGTTGAATTTTTCAATACGCCCAAAGCAGCAGTAGAAAAAATTGAGAATTATATCTCATGGAAACAAAAGAACATCAGCAGGGAAGCGAAAGACACGCCATTATGGATTCTTGCGCAAATTAACGAAGAAAAATTTAGATAGATTAATCGGTTCCCGTCCATCGTTTTGTCTTTGTAATAAAATAGATCTGTCAATCAATATTTTTTGCCAACGGCATGTAATGTCTGTGTATTAATATTTTCTGCCCGTGCGGTCCACCATGGGCACAAACAGAACAGGGATAATGGTTTGCTGTTGAAGTCGCCCATTCTTCTTTGTGAGCACGTACAATTCCTGCACGCTTGATTTCCCCACCGGAATAACCATTCTGCCTCCTTCTTTGAGCTGATCCGTAAGCGGTTGAGGAATTTTTGCCGGTGCGCAGGTGACGAGAATCGCGTCAAAGGGCGCGGCTTCAGGCCATCCCTGATAACCGTCGCCAATCCTGACGTACACATTTTTATAAAGCTTCTTGAGAATTTGTTCGGCTCGTCTTCCCAGGATGTCGATAATCTCTATCGTGTAGACGCTTTGGCAAAGCTCGGCCAGGATTGCGGCCTGATAGCCGGAACCCGTCCCGATTTCCAATACCTTCATATCGCGCCGGGGTTTGATGACTTCCGTCATCAACGCGACAATATAGGGCTGAGAGATGGTCTGTCCTTCCCCGATGGGCAGGGCGTGGTCCTCATAAGAACTTTCGCGAATCCAATCCGGTACAAATAAATGGCGTTCCACTGTTCTCATGGTCTGAAGTACTTTTGAATCTTGGATCCCTCTGGCTTCAATCTGCTCGACAACCATTCTTTTTCTTGCAGAATCATAATCCTTTTCAACATCGGCCTGACAATTCAGCGTAAATAAAGACAAGCAACTCATGGTGATAAAAATCGCGGGTCTGAAGCAGACAAACAAGCGTCGGGAACTTTTTCCCGGAGCAAATTGTGGTGAGGTGTTCAAAATGCCGCCTTTGTCAGGATTAATCAATTTGTAAATTACCCGGTTCATAATTTCATCCAATCAGATTTAAGTGTATATTACCATAATTTTGCCGACAAATCTTCATCAGCGAAATCAACGTCAAATAGCGGGTTGATATCCGATTGACATCCCTATTCATTTTTCATATATTATAAATATTAAAAACACCATTTTCGCAAAATTTCAGGATGAGATGACTCAGATACAGAAAACGAATCGCCGGGAATTTTTGAAAAAAGGTTTATCGCTCGGTCTTGCCGCCGGGGGAGCCGTTATTCTCGGCAAAACAGATTTTCTGTTCGCCAAAGAAACGTCGAAGGCCATTCCTGATCTTGTTGCCGTCAAAAACGGAGAACCTGATGCCATGTTTAAAAAAGCCGTTTCGCTGATGGGCGGCATGGGGCAGTTCATCCGTGAAGGTCAGACGGTTGTCGTCAAACCCAATATCGGTTTCCCGAGAAAACCGGAAGTCGGCGCCACGACCAATCCGCTTCTTGTTAAAACCATCATTGAGAGCTGCTATCAGGCCGGCGCAAAAAAGGTTTACGTTTTCGACAATGTCGTCATGCCGACATCGGGCAATTCGCGGAATTGTTATCAACTCAGCGGTATCGAAGAGGCTACGCGGGCGGCAGGCGGAATCATTGTACCGGCGGATGATTTCAGTTATCGGGCGGTAACCATACCGGGAGCAAAAACGTTGAAGACGGCAGAAATTCACCGTCTGGTTCTTGATGCCGATGTCTTGATCAACGTGCCTGTATTAAAACATCACAGTTCCGCGCATCTATCCATTGCCATGAAAAATCTGATGGGCATTGTCAAAAACCGCATGATCTATCATATCAGCGGACTGGATCAGTGCATTGCCGATTTCTGCCTGTATAAAAAACCAGACCTTAACATTGTGGATGCTTATCGTGTGCTGATGAGCGATGGTCCTGACGGGCCGCGCGATGCCAGAGAGGCTGATGTCGCATTGAAAAAAACATTGCTGGTTTCGAGAGACATCGTTGCGGTGGACGCCGCGGCGACAAAAATTTTCGGCAGGAATCCGGAAGACATCGGTTACATTAAGATAGGGCATCAGCAAAAAACGGGCAACATGAACTTAACTCAGCTGAAAATCGTTACCTATTCCATGTAAAGGTGAGAGCCATTGAATCTTGCCAGAATCCGCATCGTCATTTCTCTTTTTATCTTCACATTATTTTTTTTCCTATTTTGCGGTCCGGAAAAAATATCCACTTTATTGTCTTCAACGTTACTGCCGTTCCAGTTTGTTCCCGCGCTCATCGGAATTTTAACCAACCCGGAAATTATTGCCGTGGCCGGGTTTGTTTTTATCATTGCCGCAACGTTGATTTTCGGCAGGGTGTATTGTTCTTTTCTCTGCCCGCTGGGAACATTGCAGGATATTTTTATTGCTTTATCGAGGAAGATCGGCTGGCGCAAAAAACATTCTTTTCAAAAGCCACTTAACTTACTGCGATATTTTGTGCTGGGCTTAGTCATTGTTACAGCGACTTTGGGTTCAATGTCGCTATTGAATCTTTTTGATCCTTATTCCATTACGGGCAGGATGATCACACAGTTTGTCCTGCCTTTCTTCACAGGGATATACAATACAGTGGTAAGCGTATTGAAATATTTTAATATTTATCTTTTCTCCAAGGATACGGTTCCGTTTATTTTTACGGTTTTGATTATTAACACCTTTTTTTTCATTTTGATTTTAATCCTGTCGTTAAAATACGGCCGTCTCTATTGTAATACGTTCTGTCCGGTGGGAGCGCTGTTAGGTTTGCTTTCGTGCAAATCATTTTTTAAGTTTACGATTGATCCAGCCGGATGTAACGTGTGTCTAAGCTGTGCGGGTGTCTGCAAGGCGGGTTGCATTGATGCCGAAAAGGCTGCGATCGATCAAAACCGGTGTATCGGTTGTTTTAATTGTGTATCCGCCTGTCCGCTATCGGTTATAAGTTATCGTCGGTCCGCGTGGAAGAGGAAAGGAGAGGCATGGTCGCCGGAACGGCGGGGTGTAATGATCGGTTCCATAGCGGCCGCGGGTTATGTGTTGTCCATGTATCATTCCGGTATCCGCAATCTTTTACGCACGGCCCATGCTTCAGCCGGCCCGCCGATTACCCCGCCCGGTTCGGTAAGTCTGGAACATTTCACACAATCATGCAGCGCCTGCCATCTCTGTGTGAGCGCCTGCCCGACAAAAGTCATTACCCCGTCACTACTGGAATACGGCATTGGCGGGTTGCTGCAGCCGAGAATGAATTATCCTGATAGTTTCTGCGAATATGAATGCATCGTATGCGGCAGGGTATGTCCCACAGGCGCCATATTGCCGCTTTCTGTGGAGGAGAAAAAAATCACTCAAATAGGAAAGGTTGACCTCTTGAAGGATAAATGTGTTGTTTATATAAACCATCAGAATTGCGG
>DJVN01000038.1:12950-17562 GCA_002441205.1 Syntrophaceae bacterium UBA6255
CGCCTGTCCGGCAAAAGAACGCTGTCCCGGAAGAATTCCCTTTTTAGCAAACAGGGATGCAGATGATTTCTCTTTTTAAAATTCAAAATTTGTATTTATTTTACATGCAGAAAAAAATCTGCGGGATTAATACGCAGTTGAGAAGGTGGGATCGTACGGACAATATTCAGTTGTTCCGAAAGATCCCTGCTGGTCTGATCGGCCATATAAATCATATCTCCGCGCTGCCATGTTCCGTTTCCTTCATCGATCAGATGTAAAACAAGGGGCAGCCGACGTTCTGTTTCATCGGGATAATCCATCACCAGACCGAAACTGCCGTCGCTAAGTTCTACAACGGAGCCGATGGGATAGGTCCCCATCATTTTAATGAAGCGTTTTAACAGGATGGTATCAAAACTTTTTCCCGCTTCACTCCACATTTTTTTCAGCGCTTCATCAGGCGTATAGGACATCGGCCGGTAATTCCTTTCGGAAGTCAGCGCTTCGTAAACGTCGGCTATGTGCAGAATCTTTCCCATCAGGCTTACCTGTGTCACGAACAGGGTTCGCGGGTAACCGGTCATGTCCAGATTCAAATGGTGCTCAAACGGGCCAAGGATTATTCTCGATCGCAAAGACGGCGAGGCATTCAACATGAGAATTTTTCTGACGCCTATCAAAGGATGAGTCTTCATCTTATCCCATTCTTTATCGGTCAATTTTCCTTTTTTGAGCAGAATGTCCTTGGAAACGCCCACCTTTCCCAAGTCGTGGAAAAAGGCGCAAATCGACAAATGTTCCAGTGAAACATCCGACAACCCGATGTGCATTCCCAGACATGTTGCCAGCAGGGCGACATTGACGGAATGGGCGTAGGTGTAATCGTCAAATTCCTTGATGGTTGTCATTCCGATCATCAAGGCTTCATCCTCCTGAATCAGTTCAACCATGTTCTGTGCCAGACGTCTGCTCCTGCGCACTCCCACCATGCCTTTCGCAGCTTTGGCTGCGACGTCTTTAACCGTTGCGACGGCGTGATAATAGGTATTCCGGGCTTTCTGATAACGCTTTTCTTCCTGGCTTTCGCTGTAATCCTTTTCGTCATCTTCCTGTTTTTTGAATACCTGTACCCAGGAAAAATCGTGCTCCAGCAGTTTCTGTGCCAGCCACGAATGTGAATCTTTAAACTTTACGGCGTCATTGAGCAGACGTGTAAAAATAAGAATGTCTTCCGGTGAAGCATCGCGTGATGATTCCAGAAAATTGAAGCTTTCAATACCTCGCTTTGCAAAATACTCTATCATGCTGTTCGTAATGCCGGATGCTTCCCTGCGATGGGGAAGTTTTTCCCCTCCAAGATAAAAGCGGCTCCGCCAGAGAAGAAAGCTGGTTTCTCCACCGGTTGTTATTTTGTCAAGAAGAGATTTAAATGAACGCACACTGTTCCGGATCAGTTGATTATTATCCTGATAATTACGGGCGGTTGTAACCATATGATAAAAAGCTTTGAGAAAATCATGTCCCAGTTCCTCCGAAATATGATGACGAGCGGACATGATCATTTGCCTCCTTTACGGTTATGGAGAATTCCCTTTTCGGCGTCACGGGCGATTTTGCGCAGACTGGGGCGTAAACTTTTTCCCGCTTTATCAATGATTTGTTGTGCTTCCAGTATATCGAGTGCGGTCAGGGCGATGGCCGCTCCTTCACGGTATAGCGTAGATTTCGATCCGGATATCCATTCCATATTCATCAGGGTTTTGCTGAGAAAAGGAACGGATTTTGAAGAGCCGCATTTCCCGAGCGTTTTGAAGCAGTCTATAATATGCTCGCTTTGTCCGTCGCCAAATTTTTTGTTTTGAAGATATTGAAGCAGATAATTTTCCGATGCTGTTTTTCGGGACTTGCCGATCTGTGTCAGAATCATCCGGCGAATGGACGGATCTTTGTCATCTATTAAATCAAACATTTTTAATATGATATTGCTGTCAATATCCAGAATCGCTCTGATGGCTTTACGCCGAATTGAAACTGACAAATGCTTGGTGAGTTTCATCAATTGTTTCAAAGATTCATCCGGATCCAGTCTGGATATGACGGGAAAAAGTTTCGCAACGACCTTTTCGTCTGAATCATTAATCAGCTGTTCCAGACATTCAGGGTCCTTACCGACCAGGGAGAAAATTGCATCCTCCACAATCCGTTCATGGGACTCCGGTTGTTGAATGAGCAGGAGATTGGCCAGAACGCCGACCACCGGCGGATGCAAGTGATGAAATATTTTCCTGATCGTTTCCATCTGCCGAATATCCAGAGTACTCCAGATATTCTCCAGTTGTTTCAGACTGTCCGTATCGGAGCAAATTTCATTATAAAAGGTTTCCAGAAGTTCACCTGCCCAGGGCGCTTCCAGGCGTTTGCTGTCGAGAACTTTACGCAGCCCGTCAAGAATAATCAGGATGGCTTCAAAATCATGGCGGTCAAAAGAACCTTTGAATTCTTCAGCAAATACTTCCAGAAGGACATTGAAATCAGTTTTTTCTTCATACTGAAAAAGCATATCCAGAAGCATATTCAGATGTTCTCTGGCTGAGGATGTTTCCTCTCTGACAACCATTTCCTGCAAGATGACTTCCTCGCGGGGGGTGGTCTCAAAAGCGGACGAATCAATCTCATGACCTCCGAAAAGAAAAGGTTTGTCCTGTGACGAAAGGGTGGTTTCGGTTTCCGGGGCGGAAGGAGTGTTGTCCGATTTGGGAAAATATTCACCTTCGTCCGGTACTTTTTCTGAAAAGAAGTCGTCGGCCTGATATTGCACATGTTCGAAACGAGCTTCCCAGAAGTCGGTGACGATATCTCCCTGAGGTTCTGCGACCGATGCCGCATATTTATGGATGATGGATAATACCTGGCTGAGTTCTTCCAGTTCAATGCCTTCGGTCAATTGCAGCAACCCGATGCCGTCCCGGAAAAGGATATGAGGGAAAGTTCCTTCTTCCGGTAATCCGGTACTGACCTCTATCCCTTGGCAAAGGACTCGTTCTCTTTCAATTTCAATGGTGACATCCCCATTTTTACGGATGTAATTTACCAGTTTTTCGTATAGCTGATTAATGGAATCCTTACAGATACTGTGGTTTTCAGGATACAAAGAAAGGTTCTTGCTGGATGTGAGGATATAAGTGAATAATTTTTTAGCTTCTTCCGCCGGCTGATTCGAAAGAGCTTTCGCCGCTTCTTTTAAAATACCCGTCTGCATACATGTTCCCTGAAAGATGGTTTGTTGCCTTTTCTTTGGTTCTTTAATGGTATCCAACAGTAAAATATTATCTCCAAGGCGAAAAAAGACGTTCTGAATTTAAAATATTAAAAGAGCCGGATTCTATAGAGAAGAACTGATTTTTTTGAAAAAATTATAAGAAATAAGCTCTTGTGTCAAGAAAATCTTGGGCATACCGCGTATAGCCTGATAAAAAAACGCCGGCCGGCTTTTGGCATTATAAAGCCGTCATTCCTGTTTGATGTTGGCGTTACTTTCGGTTCTTGACGTCCGAGGGGAAAGTAAAGTGAGCAATAACATGCGCAACAAAAGGAAAAAGAAGACGGTGTCAGCACCCGTCATACCGGGAGGCGACAGGAATGATGCCTCCGTGTTGTATTTGCCGTCAATAATATCAGAACGACGATCAAACACCATCATTGCGATGCGGCTCCTTATTTACGCGACGTATTTTCAGGCCGTATATTTGTACCATATCTTTCGTTGAGTTCAGCCATCTTTTAATGATTAACGAAAGAAAAAACCTGCGGGAAGTGAAGAGAAGGACAGAAAAAATAGATAGAAAAATTAATGGATAACTGATAAAAATACAACACAGTCGATTGGTCATAAAAATAAAAATATTAAATATGAGGGGGAACACAATGAAAAAAATATTTAAAATAAATTCAGTAGTTATCGGTATTTATATTTTGCTTTGTACATCTTTGGCTAATGCGGGTGCCTATTATAAAACGGTGGAACAGCCGGAAGCGGCTTCTACTCAGATTAAAGCAAGCATGGAATTTAGTGTTCTGCCCATTGATTACAGTGCGATTAATCCGAAAGATCTGGGCTACACAAGTAATGCGGATTGGGATGCCGATAAGAATCATGTCCCTCAGGCATTTTCCGATTCTTTTCCGATCCTGTTAAAAGAAGCCAATTCCAATAAAAAAGTGACCGTAATAAAAAGCACCGACAAACCTGCCAAAGGCATCATCGCGGAAGTGGCAGTAACAAAAATTAATCTGAACTGGAATTACTGGACGGGCAGGCCGGATGAATATGAATGCAAAATAACATTTGTTAACGTCGCCGATGGTCAGAAATTATATTCGGGAGTATTTAATATCAGCACTTTTTCCGGTAATCCCTTTACACACGCATGGGGTGCCAGTTTCAGCGGGCGGATGCAGTCTGCCGCTTACAATATGGCCTGGGTGCTGACCAAGATCATGACGGACGGGAAAATAGATCCGGTCGAGTATTGATTTTTTCAAACTGATTTAAAATGATAATAATTTAATCCCGCTTATCAAGGCGGGATTTTTTTACAGACCTGATTGCAGCTCTGCCCTTGATATATTT
>DJVN01000038.1:17583-19403 GCA_002441205.1 Syntrophaceae bacterium UBA6255
GATATCATTGATGATGATCTGAAAACCAACAAGAACAACGGTAAGGTTGCCACCCGTTTTCCGCCTGAACCGAACGGTTATATTCATATCGGACATGCCAAATCCGTATGCCTTAACTTCGGCATTGCCAAACAATATCATGGAACCTGCAACCTGAGATTTGACGACACGGACCCCGCCGGAGAATCCATGGAATATGTGGAATCCATTATCCACGATATCCGTTGGCTGGGATTTGACTGGGAGGATCGTCTTTTTTATGCCTCCGATTATTTCGAGAAGATTTATCAGTTTGCTGTCGAACTCATCAAATCCGGCAACGCCTATGTTTGCTCTCTGAGTCCGGATGAAGTACGGGAACAGCGGGGAACATTCACCGAACCGGGAAAGGACAGCCTTTACCGTAAACGCTCTATCGAAGAAAATCTGGATATGTTTCAACGGATGCGCGCCGGTGAGTTTGCCGACGGCGCCCATACACTGCGTGCCAAAATTGATATGGCCTCACCGAATATTGTCATGCGCGACCCGGTTATCTATCGCATTAAACGTGAGCCCCATTACCGATTGGGAACAAAATGGGTCATTTATCCCATGTACGATTTTGCGCATTGTCTTTCCGACGCTCTGGAGGGGATTGTCTATTCTATCTGCACGTTGGAATTTGAAAATAACCGTCCACTATACGATTGGATTGTGGAGCGGCTCATCACTGGGCCACGCCCGCGTCAAATCGAGTTCGCCCGTCTAAACTTGAGTTACACGGTGCTCAGCAAACGCCGGCTTATTGAACTGGTGGAGAAAAAATATGTCAACGGATGGGATGATCCGCGCATGCCGACAGTTTCGGGGATGCGCCGTCGCGGCTATACGCCGGAAGCCATCCGGAATTTCTGCGCCCAGATCGGTGTCGCCAAAAACGACAATCTGATTGACGTGGCTCTTCTGGAACACTGCGTTCGTGAAGAACTCAACGAAAACGCACCCAGAGCGATGTGTGTCTTAAAACCGTTGCGCGTTGTGATTGATAATTATCCCGAAAATCAGGTGGAGGAGTTTGAATGCGCCAATCATCCGCAAAAACCGGAAATGAGCACCCGAAAAGTTCCCTTCTCCAAAGTGCTCTATATCGAGCAAGACGACTTTATGGAAAATCCGCCGAAAAAATATCACCGTCTCGGTCCGGGACGTGAAGTTCGATTGAGAAACGCTTACATCATCAAATTTGAAAGAATGGTCAGAGACGAATGCAGTGGTGAAGTCGTGCAATTGCACTGCACCTATGATCCGGCAACGCTCAACGGCCCACCTGCCGATGGTCGCAAGGTGCCGGGTGTCATTCACTGGGTATCGGCCGGACACTGTGTGGCCTCTGAAGTGCGCTTATACGACAGGTTATTTAAGATTGAGAATCCGGGAAGCGAAGAGGACTTTACCAAATATCTGAATTCCGGCTCTCTGGAGGTTCTGTCGGACTGCTATGTGGAACAAAGCCTGCAGAACGTCGAACCAGGCAGCCGTTTTCAGTTTGAAAGACTCGGGTACTTTTGCGCGGACGAAAAAGATTCACAAGCCGGGAAGCCCGTTTTCAATCGTATTGTGCCGCTTCGGGATTCATGGGCAAAAATTGCCGGAATTAAGAAATAGGCATTAAGCGAAGTCATCCACTGCTTTTTTAGTCAAGTAATTTTGTTTTTCTTGATTTCTGATGCATATGTCAATTCAGGATAATCAAAGATAGCCATCTCTGGAATGTTTATTTATTGACATTAAATATAATATTACCTATAAATGTAAAAAAGTGCTTTTACGTAATCCGT
>DJVN01000212.1 GCA_002441205.1 Syntrophaceae bacterium UBA6255
CGCCACGCGCAGGGACTATGCCGGATTTCCGCGTGTAGTAAGAGCAAGGAGAAAGTAAGTGGATAAAATAGTCATTAAGGGGGGGGAACCTCTTCACGGTAACGTTCAGATCAGCGGCGCAAAAAACGCGGCTCTGCCGATTTTGGCATCCGCCTTGTTAACTGCGGGAACCAATACGTTTCATAACATTCCCGACCTGGTCGACATTCAAACTATCAAAAAACTTCTGATGAGTATGGGCGCCGAAATTGAAGGAAATGAAACCGTTAAAATAAATTTCGATAAAATCACCAATTATACGGCGTCCTATGATTTGGTCAAAACAATGCGGGCATCGATCCTGGTTCTCGGGCCGTTGGTGGCACGCGCGGGAGTGGCGCGTGTATCTCTTCCCGGAGGATGTGCCATTGGAGCGCGCCCGGTTAACCTTCATCTCAAAGCGCTGGAAGATATGGGCGCACATGTTGAACTCAAGAACGGCTACATCGAAGCCAAAGCCAAAAAATTAAAAGGAGCGGAAATTTATTTCGACCTGACCACGGTCACCGGAACCGAAAACATCATGATGGCGGCCACTCTGGCCCAGGGTACCACGATTTTAAATAATGCGGCTCGCGAACCTGAGGTTGTCAATCTGGCGGACGTATTGAAAGAAATGGGCGCAAAAATAAGCGGAGCAGGAACTGATGTCATAACGATTGAAGGTGTTACGTCTTTGAAACCCACGAAGGCCTCGATTATTCCCGACCGTATCGAAGCAGGAACCTTCATGATTGCCGCGGGTATGACGGGTGGAGAGATCAATATCCTCGGTTGCAATCCGAATCATCTGGAAGCTCTGATCAATAAATTGCGTGATACCGGCATGAAGATAACTCCGTTGAAGAATGGCCTGAAAGTATCGGCTGGCAAAAAAATCAACAGCGTTGACGTTAAAACGGTTCCTTACCCCGGATTTCCAACCGATTTGCAGGCGCAGATGATGGCTTATATGAGCATCGGGAACGGCTTGAGTGTGATTTCCGAAACCGTTTTTGAAAATCGTTTTATGCACGTTAGCGAACTTTTGCGTATGGGCGCAGATATTGTCATTCAGGGAGGCAACGCTATCGTTCGCGGCGTTTCCAAACTGCGGGGCGCGCAAACCATGGCCACAGATTTGCGGGCATCAGCATCATTGGTTCTGGCGGGATTGGCGGCGGACGGCACAACGGAAATTTCCCGCGTCTATCATATTGACCGCGGTTATGAGACAATCGAAAAGAAATTTTCCGCCCTGGGAGCGGATATCAAAAGGGTAAAATAATGAAAATTATAAAATCCGGCGCTGCCGGCTTTGAAAAATTCTTCCATCAGTTGCGTCAGAGAGGGGGCACATTTTCACCGGAGCGTTTATCATCCGCGGCCAGGATTGTGAAAGATGTCGAAATCCATGGCGATAAAGCTTTATTTAAATACACACAGAAGTTCGATGGTTATAAAATAACAGCGGCGACAGTGGAAGTATCGAAAGCGGAAAAAAATAAAGCTATGTCTTTGACAAAAAAAGACGACTTGAAAGTTATAAGGCTCGCTGCAAGACGTATTGAAGATTATCACCGCCACCAGCCTCAACAGGGCTTTATGATTAATAAAGAGCAAGGTGTGGAATTGGGACAGCGTGTTTTGCCTCTCGCGCGTGTGGGTATTTACGCTCCCGGTGGTAAGGCATCGTATCCTTCGACGATCTTGATGGCGGCCATTCCGGCTCAACTAGCCGGCGTGGAAGAAATCATTCTGGTCAGTCCGGCAAAAGACGGCGAGCTACATCCTCTCATCGCCGCAGCCGCCGAAATCAGCGGTGTAAAACGAATTTTTAAAATCGGCGGGGCTCAGGCGGTGGCGGCTCTGGCGTATGGCACGAAATCAATTCCCCGGGTGGATAAGATCGTTGGACCAGGCAACGCTTATGTTGCAGCAGCGAAAAAATTGGTTTTCGGACAAGTAGCGATTGACATGATTGCCGGACCCAGCGAAGTGGTCGTGATTGCCGATAATACCGCTAATGCGTCTTTTGCAGCGGCTGATATGCTGGCACAGATCGAACATGATGAAATGGCGGCGGCGGTGCTTTTAACGACATCAGAGAAATTAGCGCAAGAGGTCTCACGGGAGATTTTCATACAGATAAAAGATTCTGCTCGAAAAAAGATCATAGAAAAATCCATGGCCAGACACTGCGCGATGATTATTACAAGAAGCATTGAAGAAGCCGTGGATATCGCCAATGCCTTTGCGCCGGAGCATTTGGAATTAATGGTAAAAAATCCGAAGAAAATATTGGCTAAAGTAAGAAATGCCGGTTCTGTATTTCTGGGATCATTTACGCCGGAGGCATTGGGAGATTACACAGCCGGCACAAATCACATTTTGCCCACTGGAGGCACGGCTCGTTTCTCGTCTCCGTTGGGAGTCTATGATTTTTACAAGCGACTGAGCGTTCTTTCCTTTTCGCAAGAGGCTTTTAATAAACTGAGCGCATCGACCGCCCGATTTGCTCATATTGAAGGACTTGACGCTCATGCCCATTCAGTTCTCATTCGAAAAAATAATGCGTCTTTCAGGAAATGAAAATCAATAAATATCCCTCCGTAAAAAAAGTCAGCGATGAAGAGCGTATTGGTATGGTCAAAGAAATATTTTCGACCATTACCGGCAGATACGATTTTTTAAATCACTTTTTAAGTATGCGTCGTGATGTCGCCTGGCGGCGATTTTCCGTCCAAAAAATGGTTTTTCCCAAAACTAAAAATTTTCTTGATATTGCCTGCGGCACCGGTGATTTATCCATTGGTGCATCCCTGGAACATGACAAGGTATCGGTGACAGGGGTTGATTTTGTCTATCCGATGTTACAGATAGCTAAAGAAAAGGCGGAGAAAAAAAATCTTTCGGATAGAATAAATTTTCTTCAGGGAAACGCTCTCAGCCTGCCTTTTTGTGAAAATTCCTTTGATGTAACCGCAATGGCCTTTGGAATCAGGAATATTCCTCAAAAAGATCGTGCCCTCAGAGAAATGCTTCGTGTCACTGTGTCAGGCGGGCAAATCATGATTCTGGAGATGACATTTATTCAAAACCGCTTTTTCAAAATGCTTTATTATATTTATTTAAACTTTTTACTGCCGCTACTTGCCAAAATATTTTCCAAAAACGCCGCCGCGTATTATTATCTTGCCGATTCCATCATGAATTTCCCGACACCCGAGGAATTTGCCGTTATCATGAGAGAAAATGGAATATCCAACGTAAAAATCTGTCCGCTCACTTTCGGTATTACCTGTTTATATATAGGAGAAAAGCTTTAATCGTCCAAATTGTCTATAATAGGCTATTGTCATTTTAAAAGATGCCATTCCGTATGTTTTCAACAGTTATGCGTTTATGTTTTTTCTGGTATCAGTCGCAGCTAAGGTGAGCATCCTTGCCTCTGACCGGGTGTTGAACCGGTCGTGGGCGGTATTTTTATTGCAGGCATTCCGGGCGTCAGCCGTTCAGTGTCTAAAATTCTCAGAGAATAATTTATGAGGAACCATCAAATTTCCATTTGATCATTTTTTATTCTACAGAGGTTTATACTGTCCATTCTTGAATCGGCCAAAATCCGCATGTTCCCATCGAAGACCGGTTAAAGCCGGACAATCCAGCGTCACACAGAGGTCATTGTCATTTGTATATTTGTATTCGCCTTTTTGTGAATAGGCGCAATATGCTGACAGCCACATACGGTAATTACCCAGCGTTGCGTCCACACAATTGCTGGCCACCCAGCCGCTTGCTCTTCTTCCTGCTTTTTCCATTGCGGCAATGGTCATCACCAGCCCGACTCGATATCCTTTTTGTTTCCAGAAATTATCATTTAACCATTCACGGTCATTTTCGGACATGAAGTACATTTTGTTGTCCAGCACTTCCCTTGTATTCTTAAAAGGATGCGAATGAAAATCGCCGAGATAGATAAGATGAGGCCAAAATGATGTTACGATATCCGCTTTCAAAGATATCGCCTCTCTATTGACATCGACAGAACTTCTTCTTTGCTCAGCGGTTGTGTCCGTATTTGCCATCTCAACATGATAAAGGATTGCCTTGTTTTTCATAATGATTTCATGTCCAAAAAGACTTCCGTAAACTTCAATTCTGGATTTTGGTCTCCCTTTTTCCTTGATATCTTTTTTCTTTACCGAATAAGCCTCCAGGGAACTTAATATTAGAGATATCAAAGCGTTTTCTGAAATGCGCACAATATATCTTTTATAATGCATTTTTCTCTCCTTCCTGTTTGTTACGATAAATTAAGATTAAATTAAATACAGCTGCGCATGTAATGAGTCCTGTCACGAGAGATAAGATTAAATTTATAAATTATATTGTAAATTCAGAAAATTTTTTCTGCCGAAATCGAAATTGTGCTGTCTCGAATCCCGCGACTTGCAATCTCCCTGCTCCGGCCGGGGGTTTGCGCCGTAGACCGCGAGAGGTCGCGTTGTTAATGGAAGCCTTCGGCTCCTGCCGGAGGGGGCTCCACTTAAATTTTTTCTATTTTCGATACCAGACGATCAAACTTTTCCACATCGACAACAGGTGAGGTGGAAAAAGAAATGCCGGTCAGCATGTTTAATCCGACCGAGGCGGAGATTGCTTTTTCCGCGTCCGGAAAATCCAGGGTGAAGACGAGATCATGCTCTCCCATCACGGCATACATGGAAATCACCTTACCGCCGTTTTTCTCTATGATTTTGGCCACTTTTTTCGTGCGCTGCGCAGAAACATTTTTTAAAGCTTCACGATTATATTTCCCGAACATCATAAATATGGACATAAAATAATCTCCTCCTTCCAGCCGGTTTTATCATTTTGATTATTGTGAAAAATTAGATAGCGACAAGATAAGCCTTGTTTCAGCCGTGTTTAATTCTTTTAGTTGTCGTTCTGACTCGTTCATTTACCTGTTTTATTTTCCGGTTGACCCACTGGCTTTTGGGCAGCTTTAAAATGATGTTCTTTTTCTCTCTTCTTGTTTCCATAAAGATACCTCCTTCATAAAAACTTTGGCAGAAAATCTTTGCTCATAGTCAGAGATTATCGCTGCATTAACGTAATTGCTTAATCTCCACGTTAATTATAACACAATTATTATTAAATAAGGAAAAAGATAAAAATCTTTGGTCAAGGATTCAGAGACGCTTTAAGGCTTTGTATTTATATAAGAATATTCAAATGATTACCATAAAGTCATTATTTTTTGTCTGAAACATACGTACCTGTTTAAGGAGTGTTATTAACGATGAATCCTGAATAAAATTCAAATTATTTTTAAAGGCCTTTTATTAAAGGACAAGATTTGCTTGACATATGACACGGGTATTCCTATATACAACTGCCTTGCAAAATCGTATACGGTTTTGTTGCCAAAATTAAAGCAGGAATACAGACCAAACTATGCGCGTTCATTACAATTTCCCCGATATTCCCCAGATGAAAGATTTTTCTTTCGATGTTGAGAATGTCAATGATAAACTCATAACAAAATTTCACGGCTCAAAAGCCTTTCTCTTCGGACCTCCGCTTAAATTATATTTCTCATACTACGGCAGCAAACGCCTGAGGCCTGTTATGAAAAGAGAAGACGGCAACATTTATTCTCTTTATCTGCCCCCTATTCCCAGTCAGGCGCACGTACACCATATGGAGACACTGATTCGAAACTGGTTATTCAAAGAGGCCCGCCCGTTGGCTGTCACCGTGGCCGTCACCAGCCGGTGCCAGCTGGAATGCGTCCATTGCAGCGCGGCCTCTCCTCACAAGGCCGGTCCGGACATGTCCCGGGCGGAAATAGAAAAAGTCATCAACGAGAGCGTGAAACTGGGAGTTTCCAATATCACCTTTACCGGCGGTGAACCGCTTTTACGGAACGACATTGAAGAACTCGTTGCGCTGGTGGCACAGCTGAATACTGTCGCGCTGATCTTCACCAATGCTATGGCCCTGAGCGAAAAAAAGGCTCTTGCCTTGAAAGAAGCCGGGCTTACCGCCGTTTTCATCAGTCTTGATTCGCCCGAACCCGCAGAGCATGATCGTTTGCGTGGATGGAAAGGATCATTTCAGGCCGTCAGGGAAGGCGTCCAAAACGCCATCCGTGCGGGACTGGCTGTCTGTCTTTCGACTTACGCCACGAATGAATCTGTAAAGAAAAAAGCCTTGAGTAAAATCACTGCCCTTGCCGCGGAGTGGGGCGTTCATGAAATCAGTGTGTTTGACGCTATTCCCACGGGGCGATTGATTCAGAATGAAGATATCATGCTGACGGAGGGAAATCATCTCGCCATTTGTAAAGAAGCAAAAGAACTTAACCGGCGTTATAACGGTCGCCTAAGAATCGTGACGCAATCATGGACCAACACCCGATCCGGCATAGCCATTCTCATCGGCTGCATTGCCGGTCATCTTCAGTTTCATGTTACGTCCGACGGAGAATTTACGCCGTGTGATTTTACACCGTTGACCTTTGGAAACGTAAAGTCTAATTCCGTTAAAAATCTCTGGAGAAAAGTCATTGAGCATTCAGCCTATAATCATCATTGCCGGAAATGCCGCATGCAAACGGCTGCCTTCCGTAAAAAGTATATTGAATCGATCCCCTCTGATGCCAACCTTCCTTATCCCATAGCCATGATTGAAATGACTGATTCGCCGGAATTATGCCCTCGCGAAACAGAACTCATCACCCGTAATTTGTAAAATAATTATTATAATTAGATTGTAGCGGATGTTTAATTGACATTGTGAGAGTTCAACCAACATCTTTCGGCGTCGGTGTGCTGATCGGCTGCATTGAATACTTTTACAAAAAGTACTCATCAAAATCAATCGAACGAGGGATTGACAGAAGAGCATTTATCGGTTAATAAATTGTCACGCAGCATCGAAATCATCAAAAGCATCAAAAAGTTTCAAAAGTTTTTCAAAAAAAGTTGTAAAGAAGTAGTGTGACACAATGGCTTATGCAGTAAAGTCTTTTATCCCATATTGCGAATGTTTGAGTAGGAAGAAAATATGAGGAGGGCGGCATGAAGAAAATTAACAGTACAAAAATCAATAGTTCAATAATCAACAAATTTATTCGTTTGATGTCTAAATTTGATTATCAGGCATCGATAAAAAAGGCAGTTTTACGCTGCATAACAACATTCATTTTAATAATCTTGATAACGTTCATAGGAGGCTGTTCTGCCATGAAGCAAATAGAAGAAGACACCATCAGTCAGTTGAGCTTTTCCCATGACGGGAAGAAAGTTGTATTTGACCGCTGCCGCAATGAGGGCTGCCAGATACAGGTCTATGATCTGGAAACAGGAGAACTCGCCGCTTACCAATCACCGCAAAATGAACGCTGGTCCATGGGGAAATACTCTTATGACGGCAAGAGTATCACTTTCTCTGTGTTTCCGATCAAATCCAATGACGACCTTGACCTGGGCAATATGCAGATAGCCGTCATGGACGCTGACGGGAAGAATTTCAAAAAGGTCACCACCGGCCCCGGCGCCAAACTATATCCCGCCTTTTCGCATAACGGGAAAAAGATACTCTACGCCTGCGCCGCGCGAATCCGGGAGAAAGGCAAAACACCAGCCGCCGACTACGATGCCTGGGAAGTCAATCTGGAAACGGGCGAACAAACGCAACTCACCTTTTTCAAGTATTTTTATATGGGTAATCTGACCTATTTCCCCGACGATGAGCGATACATTTATTACGGGGAACTTCCTGAAGTATTTGAAGGCGTGAAATCCTATCAGAATGAAACAGCCTTCAAGCAAAAGATGATCGAGTTGGCGAAAAAGGGCATGGGCATACATGCCGTTGTCGTGATGAAGGGCAAAGAAATGATTCCCAAGATATATAATTTTGGAGACAAGGTCGTCCCGGAAAAGCCTCTGTTGAGCAAAGACGGCTCCGTCCTGATATTTGAAAAATCTGCTTCGGCGGGAAAATTTTATCAATATTCCACGGATGGTAATCATCGGCTTGTAGTGCAAGTTGGTTCTGTAGATTCTGCAGCAATCTCCCCGGACGGGAAATATATGGGTAGATGTAATGGTGAAACCATTAGTGTTTTAAGAGTTTCAGACGGTACAGCTTATCGGGGAATTGTCTTAAGACATTCAGATTACGCAAGACGTTCAGAAAACTTGGATGAACTAGTACGGAAAATGCCTCAATTGAGAATACTACAAGAAATGCCATCACAAATTGTGACAATAAAGAATCAGTATTAAACAACAGCAAACGGAGGACGGCATATGTCTACAGTAAAAATAAGAAAAGGGGTCAAGTCTTTGCTT
>DJVN01000238.1 GCA_002441205.1 Syntrophaceae bacterium UBA6255
TTTGATGGATAATCATTATCACCTTTTAATCGAGACACCGGATGGTAATTTATCTTTAGGTATGCGGCAATTAAATGGAATTTACACCCAGAAATATAATTACTTACATGGCAAGACCGGTCATGTTTTTCAGGGGCGATACAAGGCAATCCTGGTAGATAAGGAAAGTTACCTTTTGGAACTATGCCGGTATGTTGTTTTAAATCCTGTTCGTGCAAAGATAATCGACAAACCTGAAGAATGGAAATGGAGCAGTTATCGTTATACGGCAGGAATAAAAAAAGCACCGGGCTTTTTAACTGCGGACGGGATTATCGGACATTTCAGCAAGAATAAGGCGGAAGCGCAGAAGCTTTACCGCAAATTTGTCAAAGAAGGAATAAATGCAAGTTCGCCGTGGAACGAACTTCAAGGACAGATTTTGTTGGGAGAAGAAACCTTTATTGAAAGATACAGAAAGCTGTTACAGGGCAAGGAACAAATTAAAGAAATTCCAAGAATACAGCGCTATTTAAACAGGCCGAAGCTGGCAGACTTATTTTGTAAGGGTGATGAGAAGAAAGGAAGAAATAAGAATATTTATGCGGCGCATGTCAGATATGGTTACAGATTGAACGAGATTTCGGAATATTTGGGGATTCATTATACAACGGTCAGCAAGGTGCTAAAGAATGAAGAACAAAACTGATATTCCAAGACCTGACCCCATTCATGCAATATTTAAAATTGCTAATGATACAAATAATGATTTTAAGTGCCGCATAAGAGCTATCTACGTAGCTGCATTGTTAAAAATATTAGGAATAGAATCAATTATCTTAAATATTACTACAACTCTTAGTGACGATAAATTGATGGAAATGAAAAAAGATGAGTCGTTGTTAAACTTGAATGGGGCAATTGGCACTTTAAAGTTACAAGTGGCTACTGATTTTCTGTGTCGGCAACTGGATATCCATTTGCAATTTCCTAATGATGTATCGTACTTTGGGTCAACAATATGGATTCTTGAAGATGTTGATTCGGACAGAGCAGCAGAATATTGGGATAAAATGGGTTTGTCGAAAGGATTGCACAAACATATTTCTCATTGGAACACGCTAAATTATGCGGATTTAAAAGATGAAGTCAAAAAGGTTATCAGTGGTCGTGGCTTGGGTGGTATGGCAGCGGGAAATGCTTATGTTGATTTTGTACCAAAATACTATGCCAAAATAAAGGATAATGCGACAAAGGAAAGAATTAATAAAATTCTTTTCGACTTAATTGATGATTATGAAAACGGTTATGCTTCTGGTGCCATCTATATTAGCTCGACCTTGCGAATGAAGGGGATAAAAGAAAAATTATTGAGCTGTATAGATAATATCGATAGCTTTTTAAAATATATTTTCGAAACAAGCAATATTCAAGATAGAAAATTTAATATTCTTATACAATATCTTTCAACATTAAATATGGCAATTGGCAAATTAGAGATTTCGGAGGCTAAAGAATATTTAATTAAACAAATACAGCCATTGAGAAATAAGCCACCACAACCACTCACAAAAGAACACATTTTTTATTACGTATGTGCGAAATAAGCGCTAGATGTTTTACGGAAATTGTCTCCGGAAGATGTAAAAGAGTACGGGCACATAGAATTATGATGGAGGATAATTTATGAAGAAAACACTTTTTATTCTTTTATTATTATGCTTTGCATTTTGTCCATTTATTCACGCCGCTGAAATGCCGACCGAAGACTCGCTCATTAAAGCATGGGAAAACATTCAGAAGAGCGATACTAATAACGTTAAATTTGAGAAAATAGAAGACCGCACATACAAATTATCAAATAAACTTTTTCCTTTTGATGGTGAACTGAAAATTAAAGACGTAACAGTTGACAGCTCTGTTATGGTCGGTAATTCCGATAATTTTATAATAGGGATTATTGATGTTGAATTTGCGAAAATGCCAAAGGATTTTATACAGCAACATAGCCGCAAGTATTATATGTGGGCAATAAATAATAATCTTTATTATGATAAAAAAGCCGGCAAATGGCTATCATCTAAAGAATTTCAGGCGGCTATGATGAAAATCCAAAAGGAAATGTCAAGACCTTCATCATTATCATCATTCTTTTCCGATTACTTTCTAGTAGTAGCACTTCTTATTATTTTAGGCTTTATCCTGTATTTTGCACGCAATTATAAAACTACGGTGAAAAATTCGTTTCAAAGGCAAGATGAAGCAGTTGCACGGGTCAATAAATCAATAGAGTTAAGTGAAAGAGGTATTCTGCTGGGTGAAGAGACCAACAAAATTCTTAAGGATATTTTGAATATTTTGAAAGATAAAAAACTTTGATTACTCATATAAGGATTTAGAGATCATAGGAGGGCGAATGATAAGGCGTATCGTATACATTGCATTACTGCTTCAAATGTTACTGACATCCATTGTTTTTGCTCAGACGACTCAGGTAACCAACGGCCTGAATTATCTTGTCTCTACTCAAAGTGTTGACGGTTCATGGATATCCGGTGAAGAATCAGCCATTGCCACATCCGAAGCAATCGAAACACTGAAACTCCTCAAACAAACCGGTACCGCAAATTACATAAATGCCTTGTCCTGGCTGCAAAGCCAATCATTGGAATCGACAAACCACATTGCCGAAAGAATTTACAGCCTTGCCACTGGTGGCACGGACAGCGCTGCCCTTGTTTCATACATGGATGAGCTTGTGCTTGCCTGGGGCGGCTACGATAATTTCACAGTGGATAATCTGGACACAGCCATTGCCCTGCAGGCGCTCAAAGCTATCAATTACGCCAATCAAACAACCATTCAATCGGCAATCAGTTATCTTCTGAATCATCAAAACACAAATGGCGGCTGGGGCTTCGACAATGGCGATGTCAGCAATGTCTATATGACTGCCATTGTGTCCAGAGTCCTGCAACTGTTTCCCCAGACATCAGCAATAGCGACAGCAGTCAATAAAGCCACCTCTTTTATTATTACGAATCAGAATTCCGACGGTGGATTCGGTACATCGGTACATCAAACGGCTTTATCTTACATCGCATTGGTTGCGGTTACGACAGACAATACGGTTTTGGGGAAAGCCGCACAGTATATAATTAATTCTCAAGCCGCAGACGGTTCATGGGATGAAGATCCCTACGTGACAGCTCTGGCGTTGCGGGCGCTTTATTATTCATTAAACAAACCTTTGCCTCCTGAGCCTGCCCTTGCAACGGTAACCGGCACGGTACTTGACGCGTCAACCAATCAGGCTCTTCAAGGCGCATCGGCGGTTTTGCAGAGTAACACGGCGATTAACGCGATAAGCGACTTATCCGGTGTATTCAAATTAAATAATATTCCCCTTGGCAGTCAGTCTATCAATGTCAGCCTTGCCGGTTATCAGACAAGCACGGTTACGGTGAATGCGGCAGAAGGCTCTATTATTAATCTTGGAGTTGTCCCTCTTTCCGTCAACGCGACAACAGGCATAGTCAACGGCACGGTTACCGACACGGCAACCGGCCAGCCTTTGGCTGGAGTAAGCATTACCATTTCTGGCGCATATAGCGCATCAACAACGACAGAGGCGGACGGACGTTTTATCTTTACAGGCGTCACTCCCGGTAACATTACTATTGAAGCTTCTTTTGCTGGATATGTTACCACTACGGGCATGGGCAGTGTCTCCGCAGGAAGTGTTTTGTTGTTCAGTCCGCGATTGAGTGCGGAAGCGCAAAGCGGCACGACTGGAACACTGACCGGTAAAGTTGTGTCGGGCATAGCGGCCAATCCCGTCATGGGTGCGGTTATCACGGTTGATGGTTCAACGTCGGTAAATTCGGATGCTCAGGGCCTGTTCAATATAAATGGTATAGCAGCCGGTTCTCACCATATAACCATTAGCGCAACTGGTTATATTCCATTGAGTTATTCAGTGATTATTACCGGTGGTGGAATCACAGATATGGGTATAATTACGCTGACGTCTTCAGCGGGGAATACTTCAACTATCACCGGCGTTGTCACAAACGCCGCTACAAATCAGCCCATCGCTCATGCCGAGGTTTCGGTGGTGGGAACTTCTCTTACGGCCAAAACCGCGACGGATGGTTCTTATTCCATTTCCGGCATTTTGAAACTGGAATTCAGCCTGCATGTCTCAGCAACCGGGTACAACAGTACAACGATTCCCATGACGACTTCGGAATATAGTACTTATAATGTAGATGTGGCACTTGATCCGGCGTACGTCAGCGATGTTAAAATTAATTCACTGGCAACGGATAATTCCTCATATGGCGCAAACAAAAATGTAAATATCGCTGTCACTTTGGAGAACACAGGTGGCAACGCATATAGTATCTCACTGCAAGGCAGTATTATTGATAAAGCTAATAATGTTGTTGGTTTTGTCAATTTGCAGGATACCAGTGCTTTGACTCTGGCTGCAAATAGTGTCGCTGGCTATACGCTGCAATGGAATACGGCTAAATATGCGCCGGATAATTATAACCTTGTGCTAAAAGTTTCTGATATTGATACTGGATTTTTACTCACGCAGGGGTCCACAGCGTTTACAATCAGACCGGATATTTTAATCGGTGACGTTGCTCCTCTGGTCAATCCTCAGTTTACGAATGTCAAAAAGAATGAAACAGTTCTGATCAGGGGCAATATTGTCAACTGGTCGAATATTGATGCCGGTTTATTGGCTGACTGCTCCGTAAAAGATACAAAAGGCGCTGTTATTTTCAGTGCGAGCGCTAATCTAGATGTTCCGGTATCCGAGTTCTCATACACATTCGATATAGGCAGTTTCGAATATACATTTACGCAAAGTGGAGAATATACTGTGGAAATGAGCATATTCGTCAATGGTGAAGCCGTTGCCAGCGGCACAGGCAGTATTTCCGTTGCGCCTTCCATAAGAATTGAACCTACAATGAAATTGACACCGGATATTGTAACACCGGATGGTGATAAAACGATTCGAACAGATATTGAACTCAAGGGTGTGGAGGATGTGCCATGATACAATTACTATTTAAACTCAAATTGCAACGCCTTGTTATAATGCTGTTATGTTTTATCCTTGTGATGTCCGGCATGATCCTGACGGCAAAAGCCGAAGTAGTATCCGGCAATGACATCACGTACACAATGGATGCCGACTTTGACAAAGGCATTATTATAAATCTTAATCATGAAGTTCAGGCTGATCAACTTCAACTTAATACAATTACCCAACCTTTTCCGTTTATTAATATAGCGGCATCTGCACGCGGTACCATCGTAAGGGTTGACGTCAATACGGGACAGGTGCTGGGTGAATATTACACCGCCCCAAGCGGCAGGTCCAAGAATCCCTCGCGAACAACGGTAGATCTTTATGGAAATGTCTGGGTCTCCAATAGAGATGAAAGTTCAGGCGGAAAAGGATCGGTGACCCGTGTCGGATTGATCATAGGTGGAACCCGGGTAAACCAGGATGGCACGCCTAATCCTACGGGGCAGTACCTTGCGCCTCCTTTTAAGTACAATATGTGTAGAGATAAAAACAATGACGGACTGATCAAGACATCGCGAGGCCTCGGAAATATTCTCTCCTGGAGTAACGCGGGTGGGGCCGATACAAACGGTGGTGTTTCAACTGCTGATGACGAATGTATCATTAACTATACGAGAACCATTGCCACGAACGCTAGAACCGTTGCTGTTGATTCCAATAATGATGTGTGGGTTGGCGGTCTCAATATGGCTCATTCGAAGCTTGACGGCGCGACGGGACAACCTGTTCCCAACACACAGTTCAATCTTGGCTGTGGCGGTTACGGCGGGCTTATAGATAAAAATGGCGTGTTGTGGTCGGCGCGATACGGAAAAGGATTACTTAGATACGATACAAAAACCAAGACAGGTCAATGTCTCGGAAATGGAATGGGAGATTACGGCCTTGGTGTTGATCCGGTAACAGGTAACATCTGGCATTCTTCATATAGTGGTAACTATATAGGGAAGATAGCGCCAAATGGAACTTTGTTGGGCAAATATTCCCACGGTAACACATATTCGCAAGGTGTTGCGGTTGATGAGGCAGGTAACGTGTGGGTTGCGCATTCCAATAACAATGGGCGAACGGTTGGTCATCTAAAGACAGATGGAACCTATGTAGGAAAAGTTTCAGTCGGTTCAGGGCCGACAGGCGTGGCTGTTGATGCAAATGGCAAGGTCTGGGCTACAAATATATATTCAAACAACGCAATGCGTATCAATCCCAATGCCGGAGCTATCGGTGGCGGGGGAAGAAATATAGGGGCAGTTGATCTTACAGTCAGCCTCGGAAGCGGAGCCGGGCCGTACAATTACAGTGATATGACAGGATACGTTTCTTTGGGAGTCACAGCGCCGCAAGGCTATTGGAAAGTTACGCAGGATAGCGGAAAAACAGGAAATAAGTGGGGTAAAATAAATTGGAACAGCGAGTTTTCAGGCACTCAGCCGAATGGCACGGAAATTATTGTTGAAGCGCGTGCCGCGGATATCGAAACGGATTTAAATAATAAACAATATCTTCTAATCACTAATGGAGCGCCATTCCTGTTGATCGGCAGATACATTGATGTCCGGGTTACGCTGAAATCTAATTCATCAGGCGAAAGCCCTGTTTTTACGGATATGAAGATTATCTCTTTATTGAGCAATGTGCAGGTGATCGATACAATTAATACACAGAACAATACTTTGATTGTCAATTCCATAACGCCTGCGCCAGACAGCATAACGACGCATGGAGATAATACCTATATTGCCTGGCATTACGATGATTTTTCGCCTAATCGATTGGAAAATCTTATGTTCAACGTTACCTTGAAAGATCCCGTGTCCGGAGAGAAACGGATTGTAAATCATAAATTTGAAGTTCTGTATGCCGACGTCAATGGCAATCCTGTCAAAATGGAATTGGGACCTTTATATGTTAACGTTTTGGCATCCGCCTTTGACAGTTCAGTAGCCACGGATAAACAGAACTATCAGGCCAATGAAGATGTTATCATAAATTCCAGTATAGTCAGCAAGAGCGATTATGCCAGAACAATAGATGCGAAGATTGTCATCGAAGACAGCCAGGGTGTATTCGTAGCCCAAGCGGCTGATTTGCCGGGTTTGAGTTTTGCCGCAGGCGAGACAAAAACGTTTAATAATATAATCTTTAACACTGGTTCAATTTATGCGGGCGGTTACCGGACTCATCTTATTCTTTATGATAATTCTGTAAAGGTGGGAGAGGCTTTATCGAATTTTACCATTCAACAACCTGCAGGCTCTGCTTCTGTATCTGCCAGTATTTCGACGGACAAGATGTCTTATAATGCTAATGAAACTGTTACAATTGTAAGTGCAGTTCAAAACATGACTTCCAATATGATTCTAAATAACTTGACGGCAAAAGTGACGATTCTCAATTCTACTGCAACTATACTTCATGCTGAAAATATCCCGATAGCGATCTTAACGACAGGTCAGTTGCTTCAACTCAAGAGCTATTGGAGCACTGGAACAAATGCGCCGGGCAATTATAATGTAATATTGAAAGTGTTTGATGGAGTTAATTTATTGAGCACAACCACGGCAAGTTTTGCCATTGTAGGTACTGGGGGGACAAATGTGCCCGTTACGAGTTTAAAGGGTACAATATCTGTCGCGCCAAATTCAGTCTATGTGGGACAAGACGTTACTGTCGGCTATACCGTTACCAATAACGGAAACGAAGATATTCCTCTACTCAAGGTCAAAATATTGATTGTTGATCCGGTGACACAAACAACGAAAATGGAAATATCTGATCAGCAGGCCATTGCTCAGGGTTCGTCTGTCATCGGCATCGGTTTAAATAATGTTTCAACCTCTACCTTTGCGCCGGGAACCTACCTCGCCATATTGCAAGTGGCGACGGAAGCTATGGCGGAATTTAAGACACTCGCCAAAGCTAATTTTGAAGTGAAAGCCGGGCTGGAAGTTTCCCAAAAGATACCGGATATAACCAAACTCCTAATCTGGATAAATTCGAACTGTAATCAGGTTAAAAATAACGAAGGGTTTGTTGTCTCTTGTTGTACCCCGAATGACGGCACATGCACTCGAATTGACCTTTTGGAGAGGATGTTGAAAAATGCGTCCATAAAATATCTGCTGGTGTATACAAAAACAGATTTCCAAAAATATTTACGTAATTCCTATTTTACTGATTATTTGATTCTGGGCAATCATCAACCCTTGGAGGATCATTATGCTTATGAACTGAGAGAACTGATTCATTCCGGCAAAGGATTGATATCTTCTCTCTTTGTGGATGAAGGTTCTCCCAATACTCCGCTGGCGGGTCTTAAAGTTAGTGGCTATTTGCCCTCCGTGTCCAGAAATATAAATCTTATCGATAGCGCCATTGCTGCAAGCACTTCATTTGCCTCTGAAGGTAAAGCAGCAAAAACAGAAGCGCTTGCCGGAGCAACGGTGGCAGGCTGGATCAGTGATGCAAATCTTCCGGCGATTATACTCAACGATTATGGGTGGGGCAGGTCTGTCTATTATGCGTTTGACATGGGTGCAACTTTGAATGATCAAAATTACTATAGATTGGCGAACCTGATTGTAAATTCTATTGTTTATGTTCATAAACCGTTAACGGAGAAGTCGTTTCTGCCCAATCAATTTGTGCCGGTGGAAGTTCATATCAAAAGTCTGGGTGGAATTTTCGATTTAAAGCTAAAAGAAACATATCCGGCGCAGATTAAAATTTATGATCCAGTCACCGGTGTGTGGGTCACGGATAATCCCTGTTTGCAGGATATGCATATTGAATCAAACGAGACAAAGTATTTCCGTTATTATGTCCTAACACCCGATGTAGCAGGAATATACACATTAAATACAGAAATAGGTTATATGAAAAATGATGTATTTCAATTATATAAGGAGGTGGACACGACAATTGCTGTTGAAAATGACAGTACGGTATATACAGATTCCGTTATATCAGCCTTGAATGCTCTTGCTGTTTCTAATAAAGAAAGCGCATATGTGTCTAATGCAATAAAATACATGGAACGGGTAAAAGACAGAGAGGAAAGCAATACAAAGGCTGCCTTTGACGATAACATTCAAGACATTCTCAAGGCAGTTGAGGCTATAATGAAGGTGACGAGTTGCGATACGACGCAAATAAGGTTGGTGATGGATATGCTGCTGCAAATTTATCAAGGGAAATATTTTTTCGGATAAATAAGTCTTTTATTTATTAAGTTAGATTTTGCAAAATCATAAAGGTGGACATGTGTTTAATACACGTTTCCACCTTTTCTTCGTATTTTAAAAGGCTTGTATATAAGCCTGATTTTTTCCGTTTGATTTTTACTAAACATAGTATATCTTATTTTGTAATATTAAAACTTAATAAAAACAGAGATAGTAACTGATTTATGGAAAAAAAAATAAAAAAAGTCGCTGAAATGATTGCGACATCGAAACGATTAGTGATTTTTACCGGAGCCGGCATCAGTACGGAATCCGGCATTCCTGATTTCCGCGGTCCGGACGGTCTTTGGAGCAAGGTTGATCCTGAAGATTTCACCATTGAAAGGTTTTTACGTTCCGGAGAGGCGCGTAAAAATGTATGGTACTACCTGGTGGAAGGCGGATTGATGACCAATTCCAAGCCGAATAAGGCGCATCTGGCGATTGCCGAACTGGAAAAAATGAACAAACTGAGTTCGGTCATAACACAGAACATTGACAATCTGCATCAGCGGGCAGGCAGCAATCCCCAAAAGGTTCACGAACTGCACGGCAATATGGAATGGCTGGTCTGTCTTGATTGCGATGAGCGTTATCCTCTTGAAGAGATGAGACAAAAACATCCATCACCTGATCATTTCCCCGTCTGTGAAAAATGCAAGGGCATCCTGAAACCCGGTGTTGTTTTCTTCGGTGAAATGCTTCCTTCGGAGGCGTTGAGATCGGCGGAGCATGAATCAGAAAAATGTGATTTGTTTATGGTGATTGGTTCTTCGCTGGTTGTTTATCCCGCCGCGTATATGCCGATTTATGCCAAACAATCCGGCGCGAAAATAGTTATAATCAATATGGGGCAGACGGGTCAGGATGAGATTGCCGATATATTTATAAACGCTCCGGCGGGTGACACAATGGCCAGAATAGTGGATAAGCTGAAGGAAATCATAAAAAGTTAGCAGCGTTAGTATCCCTCTCTTCTTAGAGGGGGATGTCGGAAATCTTTGGTAATAGGAAGCTTAGGTGAGATTATCCCTAGTCGCTTCGCACCTGGGACAATTCAACTTATGCTTCAAACTTCGTCCCGACTAGTCGGGACTTGTTTTCAGCAAGTTTCATTGAAATGTGTCTGATAGTATTTGCTTATAATGTGCATCCGTCATACAGACTTGTTCTTGCCGCCAACCGTGATGAATTTTACGAACGGCCATCATCTGCTGCTGATTTCTGGAAAGATCATCCACGGGTTCTTGCCGGCCGTGATTTAAAATTCAGAGGCACATGGCTGGGCATAACCAAAGACGGAAAATTTGCCGCTGTTACAAATTATCGAGACATTTCCTCCTTTGAAATCAGCGCTCCCTCACGCGGAAAGCTTGTAGGCAGCTATCTTACAAACAATCAGGACGCTGATCATTATCTAAAAAAGATTTCCGCCCGGGCAAGTAAATTCAATGGTTTTAATTTGCTGTTGGGTGATGATCATGAACTTTTTGTCTTTTCCAATCGCGGGGAAAAACAAAAACTGAAACCGGGTATATATGGGTTAAGCAATCACCTGTTGAATTCTTCCTGGCCGAAAGTTACCAGAAGCAGGAAAATGATGAAAGCGGCGCTGGACAAAAAAGGCGACGCTTTGGAAGAAGCGTTGTTTTGTATGCTGGCCGATCGTCATGTTCCGCCGGATGACAAACTTCCCTCGACCGGCGTCAGCCTGGAGTGGGAAAGGGTACTATCTTCGGTTTTTATTGAAAGCCCGGTTTACGGAACCCGCTCGTCCACGATTTTACTGATTGGAAAAAACAGACGAGTGCGATTTGTGGAAAAAGTATTTGATGGACAAAAAGAACCATGGATTGTAAGCCGATTTTCTTTTGCCATGAACAAGAACAGTCGTCCGTGCCAACATTAAAACAAAATCAAAAAACATTTCACAGCAAAGTGTGGTATATTATATTTCCAGTGAACTTCAGGAGTTGATGACGTGATGGTAATGCCATGGCGTTTCGCGGAAGGATTCAGGGGACTATGAGCGATATTTAATATAATTCATACATTGCGTTCGATGGAATATATAATGTATAGATTATTAAATCATCGATGAGGGAGGGAGATTCTATGAAAGTTGTTTATCATGAGAATTATAACGAAGTATATTCAACCGACCCTGCCTCCGCTTCAGGAAGAATGCATGCTGTGGAAAAGGTGTTGCGGGGTAAAGTCACCTTTGTTGAGCCATCGGCGGCAACGCGGGAAGATATTCTCAAAATACACACGCCCGATCATGTCATGTCGGTCGAGCGCGAAGGCGTTTACGATATTGCCGCTCTGGCCGCGGGTGGCGCAATTAAAGCGGCTCAGATAGGCTTGACGGAACCGTGTTTCGCGCTCATTCGTCCTCCCGGGCATCATGCTTCGGCGGGCAGCGCATGGGGATTTTGTTATTTCAACAACATCTCGATAGCGCTGGAAAAACTCAAACGCGAGGGAAAAATCAAAAATGCTTTTATTCTGGATTTCGATCTGCACTACGGAGACGGCAATGTCAATATTCTTGGAACCAAAGGGTATGTAACCATTTATAATCCTGCCTCATCCAATCGTAATGAATATTTAAAAAATGTACAGGAGGTATTGTCCCAGACACCGGCAGACATGATCGCCGTGTCCGCCGGTTTTGACAATCATGAAGACGACTGGGGAGGACTCTTGAAAACGGAAGATTACAGGTATATGGGCAAACTGGTGAGAGAAGCAGCCCTTCGCAACCATGGCGGTTGTTTTGGCATTTTGGAAGGCGGCTACAATCACAGTGTTCTGGGGAAAAATGTTCTGGCGTTTATTGAAGGATTAGGGGAAAAATAATTGGCATTCATGAAATGGATTTATATCGCGGAAAAAAATTGCGAGACGGCAGAAGAATCGACGAGTTTTAAAAATGAGTAGCAACGCTGAAATCAAGCTTTATAAGACATTGGCTGAGGCAGGAGATGCCGCCGCCCAGAACTGGCTGGGTTTGACCTATCAATACGGAAGAGGAGTTCCACAAGATTATAATGAGGCTGTCAAATGGTATTACGATGCTGCTGTGCAAGGTCACGCGGATGCTCAGAATAATCTGGGATTAATGTGCCAGCATGGTATAGGCGTTGTACAGGATGATGCTGAGGCTGCCAGATGGTACTATATGGCTGCCGAACAGGGTCATGCGGCAGCCCAGAGTCATCTGGGCTGGATGTATCAAAACGGAGTTGGAGTTCCTCAAGACTACGCGGAGGCAATTCAATGGTATCGAAAAGCCGCCGAACAGGACAATGCCGATGCCCAGAATAATTTGGGGTGGATGTATCAAAATGGCGATGGCGTTGAGCAAAATGATGCAGAAGCTGTTAAATGGTATCTCAAGGCCGCTGAACGTGGTCATGCGGATGCGCAAAATAATATCGGCTGGATGTATCTCAACGGAAAAGGCGTTCCACAAGACGAATCTGAAGCGATTATGTGGTATCTCAAGGCGGCCGAACATGGCCATGCAGCCGCCCAGAATAATCTGGGTTGGAGGTACCAGCAGGGGAAAGGGGTGCCGCAGGATTATACAAGAGCCATCAAATGGTATCGCAAGGCGGCTGAACAAGGTCATGCCGTTGCCCAGAACAATCTGGGAATGATGTACAGCAGAGGATTGCAGGACTATGCTGAAGCCGCAAGGTGGTTTTTAAAAGCCGCTGAACAGGGAATTTCGATCGCCCAATACAATATGGGGTTGATACACGAGGAAGGAAGGGGCGTTGAAAAAGACTATGCCACGGCAGAGATGTGGTATCGCGAAGCGGCTGAACAGGGGAACGCCGAAGCAGAATACGCTTTGGGTAGGCTGTATTATAATGGCGATGGCGTTGAGCAGGATGATGTCAAGGCGGAGAATTGGTTTCGCAAAGCGGCTGAACAGGGGCTTGCAGAGGCGCAAGTTCAATTAGCCAAGATGAAAAATTAGTTATGGATTCATTAATGTTTTCGAGACGCCATCTGCTTGCGGCGGGGTTATTTCATAGAAACAGATTGTTTTTGTTGAAAAAAGGTTATATGTGATTCAAGCTATTAAAAATTGATAAGCTCGGTGTGCGAAACACTGAAAAATTGATTCTGATAGGGAAAGGAGATTATTTGTGAAAGTAAAAAGGAAATTATTAAAAGTGTCCGGGGTCTTTATTATTGCTTTAATTTTTGTGATTGGAGTGGCAAGTATAGGCTTGGCGCAAAGTGGAACACCCAAAATTGGTTTTGTGGACGTGACTAAAATTATGAGAGATTCAAAAGCCGCAAAAAGCTCTCTTGCCGTCCTGCAAAAAGAGATAGAATCAAAGCGAGCGACCATGAAGGGGAAAAGTGAAAAACTTGCCAATATGGAAAAAGAATTGAAAACGCTTAAACAGGATTCCGCCGCGTGGAAAAACAAACGCGATGACCTGACCAAAGAAGCCAATGATTTTAATCGTCTGAGAGGCGAATTTGATGAGCAACTGCAAAAGAAGAATGTTGAACTTACGCAGAAAATATTTGCTGATGTTCAGCAAATCATCCAGAAAATTGCCGCCAGTGAAAAATACACAATCATTCTGGACAAAAGAACTGCTCTGCTTGCCGATGACAGTACCGATTTGACGGATAAAGTGATCAAGATGTATGATGCGCAGAAGAAATAAGTTCCTTTAAAAATATTTCAATTAATATAAAAGGCTTCGTTTAAAAACGGAGCCTTTTTAATGAGACCCAAATTTCAGAAACGAACATCCTAAAGGGCACTATAGGTACACTGAAATTTGATGGTCGAATCAATGAAACTCACATTTCAGAAACGAAGTATACTGAAATGTGTAAGTTGAATTGTCCTGTGTGCGAAGCACATAGGGATATGCCCGAGGCGAATAACCTAAATACCCTAAAGGGCACTATAGGGTCACTATAGGCCGACCGGGATAGAGAGACCCGAATTTCAGAAATGAAGTGCACTGAAATTTGCAGGACGAATTATCTCCGAAGCGTAGTGGAGTGAGATAAATGCGGGTCTAATTCGCCGCCCCTTGGAGCGCAAGTTCCCCTTTGGACACCTCGCTGCTTGCGGCGGGGTTGTTTATTTTATGCAAGCGAAAAATAGTTTTGCAAATGAAAATCAAATGCATTAAACTGTAAAAAAATAGCTTGGTTATCATTACGAGAGATGTTTTGAATTATGACAGGTTTTTCCGAATATGATCAATATGACGGCTTAGGATTGGCAAAGCTGGTGCGGGAGAAAAAAATTACTCCCGTTGAGCTTTGCGAAGAAGCGATAAAGCGTATTGAAAAATTAAATCCCGTTTTCAATGCCGTCGTCACTCCGATGTTTGATATAGGACGTTCTGCGGCGAAAACGCATCTTCCTGACGGATCTTTCACGGGCGTGCCTTTTCTCATTAAAGATTTAGTCAGTGTTTATGCCGGGGTGAAATTAACAAGCGGTTGCCGTGCTTATAAGGATTATGTTCCGGATTATGACAGCGAACTTGTAAAACGGTTCAAGAAAGCAGGACTGATTACGCTGGGAAAAACCAACACGCCTGAATTCGGTCTGATGGGCATCACCGAGCCGGAATTATTCGGCCCGACACGCAATCCGTGGAATATCGGGCGAACTTGCGGCGGATCAAGCGGAGGCTCGGCGGCGGCCGTTACTTCCGGCATGGTTCCCATGGCATCCGGCGGTGACGGAGGAGGTTCCATTCGCATTCCGGCCTGTTACTGCGGTTTAATAGGCTTAAAGCCTTCAAGGGGACGTATCCCGACAGGACCAAAATCGGGCGAATTGTGGCAGGGCGCTGCAGTGGAGGGCGTGTTGACCAGATCGGTGCGCGACAGCGCCGCGATACTCGATGCGGTTCAAGGCGCCGATCCGGGAGCGCCCTATATCATCAAACCTCCGGAGAGCCCATACAGCGAGGAAGTAAACCGGGAACCCGCTTCACTGAAGATCGCCTTTAGCACCGAATCACCTCTGGGAACGGGAACGCATGCCTATTGCAAAGAAGCTGTGCTGAAAACAGTCAAACTGCTTCAAGAGTTAGGACATAAGGTTGAAGAAGCAAAACCGGAGATAGACGGCTATAAACTGGCCAATACTTACTTCACTATGTATTTTGGAGAAATTGCCGCGGATATCGATGCGGCCAAAAGCGTATTAAAGAAAAATGTCGGGAAAAAAGATTTTGAAATCACCACATGGTTTTTCAGCCAGCTTGGTCGTTGTTACAGTGCGGCGGATTTTGTCAATGCCATACGCCAATGGGATATTGCCGCAAGGGCCATGGGAAACTTTCATTTAAAGTACGATTTATATCTTACGCCGTCGGTTGCATACCCCGCGGCTAAGACAGGAGAACTTCTGCCCAAGACATACGAAAAAATCGCCATGGAAATGATAAGCTTCCTGAAACTCGGCTTTCTGGCCAAGATTTCCGGACTGGTAGAAAAGATAGCCATCCAGACTCTTGCTAGAACGCCTTTTACGCAGTTAGCCAACTTTACCGGTCAGCCGGCAATGAATGTGCCGCTGCAGTGGGATGAAAAAGGCATGCCCTGCGGTGTCCAGTTTATCGCTCCCTTTGGCGATGAAGCCACTCTGTTCAGGCTGGCTTCTCAACTGGAAAAAGCCCAACCGTGGTTTGATAAACGGCCATCTCTTCAATTCTAAAGAATAAATCCTATAAAAAGTTAAAATTAAAAACGGCTGGTATTTTCCGGCATAATCAGATAAAAAATTTCTGTATAAAATTTCACTTTAGCCGTTTACGGACGTTTTGTGTTGTAAATCAGGGCAATAGGAGTTCATCTTATGTCTTTAGAAAAAAACAATACCCGGTTCAGCGGCGCGTCCAAGTATGTTTTGGACGATGAGCTGGCGAAAATTGTCAATGTGTCTATGGCACTGGAAATGCCTCTTTTACTCAAGGGCGAACCGGGAACCGGAAAAACGATGCTGGCTCATGCCATCGCGGAGAGTCTGCAAATGCCTCTTATTGTTTTGAATGTCAAATCCAGCATGAAGCTGGTTGAGGCGCTCTACCAGTACGATACCCTGACTCGTCTCAATGACAGCCGTTTCGGAGATTCCCAAAGAGATGTCAGCGACATCGAAGCCTACATTAAGATGGGCAAGATCGGTCAGGCGTTTACCTCGGATAAGAAAACAGTTCTTTTGATTGACGAGATCGACAAGGCCGACACGGATTTTCAGGACGACATGCTCGATGTGCTCGATCAGATGCAGTTTGACATCATCGAAATAGACAAAACCATCAAAACAAAAAACCGACCGGTAATTGTGATTACATCCAACGCCAAGAAAGATCTTTCCGATCCTTTTCTCGGACGCTGTAATTTCCATCATATCGCTTTTCCGGACCCTGACATAATGCGCCTCATCGTGAACGTGCATTTTCCGAAGCTGGACGAAGAACTGATGAAGGTCTGCATTACCACGTTTTACCGCTTGCGGGAACTGCGGGGCATCGAGAAAAAACCGGCCACGCGGGAACTGATTAACTGGATTCGCGCTTTGAAAAGCGATCCCGACTTTAAACCGAAAACGCTTTATCAGGGCAGAGTGCCTTTTCTGGGCGTGTTGTTCAAGAAAAGCGCCGACCTGCAACAGGCAAACCAGCAAATCGTCAGATCGCGTGGATGAGGGCTGAGGCGTGTTTGTAAATTTTTTCTACACGTTGAGAGAAAGGGGCATACCCGTCACGCCGACGTCATTCCTGCGCCTGCAGAAGGCGATGCATAAAGGAATGGTTCATTCTCTTGACGATTTCTATACCGTGGCCCGCGCCGTTCTGGTGAAGAGTGAACGCTATTTCGACACGTATGATCAGATATTTGCTCATCATTTCAAAAACGCTTCCCTGGAAGATCCGACAACGGTGGAATTGACCGAAGTCGCCCGCGCCATGCTCGAAGATTGGCTGCAAAATCCGCAGGAGCTGGCCGATCTTCTGGGCATTGATAAAGACAAACTAAAAAAAATGACGCCGGAGGAACTGATTCAGTATTTTCTGGAGCGTCTCAAAGATCAGACCGAAGCGCATCACGGCGGCAACAAATGGATCGGCACCGGCGGTACATCGCCGACAGGCCATTCCGGTTATCACCCCGGAGGGATGCGCGTCGGCGGCGTATCCAGAAATCATTCCGCCATCAAGGTGGCCATGGAAAGGCGCTATCGGGATTATTCACAGGAAGGGCCGCTCACGCAAGTTCAGATGGGCGAGGCGATGAAAAGATTACGACGCATGGTGCCGACTGGTCCCAAAGACATGGTCAACGTTGATAAGACAATCTATGAAACAATGCGCAACGCCGGAGAAATCGAGATCATTTTTGACCGTCGTCTGACAGACCGTCTGAAGGTCGTGCTTTTGATTGATAACGGTGGCTGGTCCATGGAACCCTACATTGAAGTGGTTCAAACGCTTTTTCATTATGCCAGTTCGCAATTCAAGGATTTGAAAATCTACTTTTTTCACAATACCATCTACAGCCGTGTCTGGGCCGATCCGCAAAGATATTATAAACCACAGGATGTTGACGATTTCATCCGCTGGGATCCGGAAACCCGGATTATCATTGTGGGAGATGCCAACATGGCGCCTTATGAACTGTCTCATCCCAACGGCGCTATTTACATTGACGCAAAACCAGGCGGCGCCAGTATTGAACGTCTGCAATTTATAGCAAAGACGTTCCGTCATTGTGCCTGGTTAAATCCCATGCCGGTTGATGAATGGTATTACAGCAGAACCGTTGGAGTGATCCGTCAGGTATTCCCCATGTTCGAGTTGACGCTGGATGGCTTGGAAAAGGCCGTTCAGCATCTTGCATCCATAAAGAAATAGAATTAAAGAAAGTCTATACAATCTGGCGGGCTTGATATATAATGTAATCAACAAGTTGGTGGCAGACAGCCGTTGCATCTATGCGGAGGAAGGATCATGCTGATAGACAGAGAAAAAGCTTTCCGGGAACTTGATATGCCGGAAGAACTTTTTAATGAATTGCTTGATATGTTTATCGAACAAACCGAACCGGCCTTGCAAATCCTTGAAAATATCACCGGGACGACAAATTATGAAGAAATACGCAAGACCGCTCATTTGATTCAGGGCTCGGCCGGAAATTTGCGCATAGAGGCAGTTCAATCCATAGCGCAAGCCATAGAAATCGGAGCGACGCAAAAACTGGATATTGGCGTCATAAAAAGCAACATCGGAAAATTAAAATCTGTTTTTGAACAAGTCAAAAAAGAGGTGGCCGATGGTTGAATTCAAGAAAATTCTTGTCGTTGATGATGATAAAGTTTTTCTTCGACTTGTGGAATACGATTTAACCAAAAACGGATTTGATGTTATTACCGCTCCGGACGGAGAAATGGGGGTTTTGCTGGCGAAAACCCAGAACCCGGATTTGATTTTGCTCGATATCAATATGCCCGATCTTGAGGGTGGAGATGTGGTCGCCATGCTGGAGGCCAATCCCGAGACACAGAATATCCCCATCATATTTGTCACGGCGTTATTGACCAAACATGAAGAAGAGAGGCGTAACAATATGATGGGCAAACATTCGTTTTTTTCCAAACCCTATAACTTACAAAGATTATTGGAGGAAATAGACAAGCACATATAAGCTTGTTCATATGTTGCAGGCGGTTGATTAAAGTTGAACTGAATCCGCGTTAACAACCTTTCCACAAAAAATCAATAATCTTTCTGAAAATAGTCAAGCTGTTTTATAATTTTATCAACGAGGAATATCATGATCAGTCAGGAAGCGCAAAATGTCATGGCCGTTATGGCAACGATGAAAGTACCGAATATCCGCGAACTGCCAATAGAACTCTTGCGTCAGGGGATGGCGGGCATGATGTCGTTTGCCCTGCCGCCTGCAAGATGTATGATTGAAAACGTTAACGCCGGAGGGCCGGAGGCGCTGTGGATAAGCGCGGTAAAACAAAACGACAACGATAAGGCAACCATCTTGTATCTTCATGGAGGCGCTTATTCAATGTGTTCTCCCCAAACACATATCGGCGTCACCGGCTTACTGAGCGATTTGTCGCAAATCAGAGTCTTGTCTGTGGATTATCGCCTTGCGCCGGAAAACCCTTATCCGGCAGCGCTGGAGGATGCGGTTGCGGCATACCGCTGGCTTTTAAAACAGGGCGTGCCGCCTGACTCCATCGTCATCGGCGGCGATTCC
>DJVN01000059.1 GCA_002441205.1 Syntrophaceae bacterium UBA6255
TTCTTGTTTAAAAGCATTTACTTTCTCACTATCAGATCTAGCGCCTGATCTATGGATATTTTCGGGTCATAGCCGAAATCATTTTTTGCTTTTTCATGGGAAAAATAATGGGAGCGTGAAAACTGCAACGCTACAAATCGTGTCATTGGCGGCTCCCCATTAATTTGGAACAATCTATACCAAGATTCAAAAAATAATCCAATATTAAATGCAACGCCTGCCGGCACTTTTTTTGTGATGGGCGGCATATTATAGCGCCTCAGAATTTCGTTGATAAAATCCCACAGCACGACCGGCCGCTCCTGACCGATAAAGTACGCCTGACCCGCTACAGGCGATTGCGGAGATAATTTCTCAAAAGCCAGAATATGCGCAGCAACTGCGTTTTGAATATAAGTGACGTCAACCATATTCCTGCCGTTTCCGACTATTTTCAGTCTTCCCAGTTTCGCCGCGTTGACCAGCCTCGGGACAAGATGCGGATCATCCGGTCCAATGACCTGGTGAGGCCTCAGGGCGACGGTAGATAATGTTTCATCATTGGCCTGTAAAACCGCCTGCTCGGCAGTGGTTTTGGTCCGGGAATAGTCATTATAAAATTTCCGGGCATAGGGTTTGGTCTCGTCGGCACCGCAGATATCGCCGCCGTCAAAAACGACACTTGGCGTGCTTGTATAAATCAGTTTTGTTATGCCGTTGGCGCGGCACGCCTTGATGACATTTTCAGTGCCAATAACATTTGTCCGGTAGTACTCATTATAATCGCCCCAGATGCCGACACGCGATGCAACGTGGAAAACAGCGTCCATTCCTTTGAACGCTGACGCGACATCGGCTTCGTTTTGCAGATTGCCGCAAATTGTTTCAACGCCCATTGCCCGCAACGTCGGATGATTTTGGCGGCTGAAATTCCAGACTCGATGCCCCTCGGACAACAACGCTGCTGAGAGATTCCTGCCTAAAAAACCCCCTGCTCCGGTAACAATAATTTTCATATCTTCCCCCGCGCAACGTCATTGGCCAGTTTTAAACGGTCAACCTTAATATTATGCCGGACATCGACAGGCATTTGATCGCAAAAATGAACTGATTTTATAGGTACTGTCAAGGGATTGTTTTTCGCCAAATGCAGCAACTCTTTAACCAAACGTATCCTGGGGATTTTTTTGCCTTGGGCATTTCTTTCAATAACGATAGCGCTTCTTTGTCTTCCCCTTTCCCCGATACCAACAAGGGCTGAGCGCCGGACGCCATAATGAGCGTTAAAAATAGCCTCGCACATGACCGAGCATAACAAGCCCGAGGAAGATTCCACCCGGTGGGTTTTTCGACCACAGAACCATAGCCTTCCCTGATCATCCTGATAACCGAGATCTCCGATCCGATGCCAGAATGATCCGTCATCTTTAATTTTTGCCAGAGCGGTTTCCCCCGGCGATTGATAATAGCTGGCCGTAACAATATCACCCTTAGCAATAATTTCTCCAATTTCGTACGGTTTTAAAATTCTCGTTTCTGTTATGTTTTCAATGACGTCATCACTTATTGCAATAATTGCTACTTCAACGCCGGGCACCGGTGCGCCGACACAGGTTCCCTTTCCCCGCTCGGTCAGAGCGGCTGTCTGTTCCAGAATAATTTTTCCGGTGATATTAGCCACAGGCAGACTCTCCGTCGCACCGTAAGGCGTATAGGTCGTACCGTTGGGTAAAATTCCACTGAATTTTTTATGAAGCTTATTTCTGACGGGGGCGCCGAACATGACCAGATACTTTACCGAAGGAAGGGTGATATTATTTTTTTCGCAGTATTTTCCCAGGCCTTCCCAGATCGCCGGTGAACCGGCCATAAATGTAACTTTATTATCCGTGATATTTTGCAATAACTTGCGGGGATCGGCTGTTGCCGGCTGCGATGGATTCATGTCGGGGATGCAGGACGTCATACCCATGCAAAGCGTGAAAAGAGAAAAGAGCGGAAAGCAAGGCAGGTCGATTTCTTTATCATTGAGATTAAAAAGTTCCTGTAAAAGACGCGTTTGCGCCGTATAAATTTTATGGGTGTAGATAACGCCTTTGGGACAACCTGTCCCACCGGACGTAAAGAGAATCGCCGCCGTCTCATCCGGGTCCAGTTGAACGCTTTCAAAACTGGCATTGGAAATTTCCAGCGTGGTCAGGGGAAAACAATTTCCAATTTTTGGTCCTTTGGTTGTTACTTTGAACCGCACTGATTTAAACGCCTTATTGAAAAGGATTCTCAATAAATGCACTTCCGGTTCGGCAATCAATCCTTCCGGGGCTACTTCTTCAATGGCCGCAAGGAGATTTTTTCTGCCCATGCCGGGATCAATGAAAACCGGGATGACGCCTATTTTAAAAAGAGCAAAAACCAAAGCGGGGAATTTTAATGACGGCCTGACAAAAAGAAGCGTCTTGATGCCGCGCCGAAATCCGATTTTTAAAAGGCCGTTGGCGTATTTGTTGGAAAGCGATTCTAATTCGCCGAAGGTAATTGAATCATAGTGATATTTATTGCCCACTCGGCGCGGATATTTAATTGCAACTTTATTTTTATATATTTTAGCTGTTTCAGTAAAACGATCGGCAATATTCATGATTGAAAGATTTTTATGGTAATTAATAAAAAATTACAAGAACTGTTTCAGTTCCTGAATGATTTCGTCTTTGGCGTCTTCCAGCACATAATGTCCGGCATTTTTAAAAGTTTTTACAATGGCATGGGGGTAAATTTCCCGCCAGCGATTAAGAAAATGATCATGAAAACAAAAATCCTTTTTGCCCCAGAGAATAAGAATGGGGCAGTGATGTTGAGCAAGCGATAATTCGATATTCTTTAATGTCTGATAACTGCGATGCCTGGGGTTCATGGGAATATCGGCAACAAACTGCGCTGTGGCGATGCGGTTCTTATAATTGTCGTAAGGGAAAAGATATCCCTTCCTTATTTCCGGCGACATTTTTTTGGCCACCGCCATATAAGTTGCCGTCAGTGCGAATCCGTTGAGGCGGCGAATCACCTGCTCGGCCAGAACCGGAATCCGGCATATGTTAATTTGAAAGGCGATCACTTCGGACAAATAAGCGGCGGTATTCAGAATAACAATCTTGTTGACCAGGTCAGGATGTCGTTCCAGAAGTCCGAAACCAATCGCGCCACCCCAGTCATGCACAACTAGAATAAAATCTTTTAATTTGAGAAATGAGACGAATTTTTCCAGATTATCAATATGCTGTTTCAATGTATATTCATAATCCTGCGGCTTACCCGAAAGGCCGCAGCCGATGTGATCCGGAACAACTACTCTGTGGGAGTTGGAAAACTCCGCCACCAGATTTCTGTAATAAAAAGACCAGGTAGGATTGCCGTGAAGCATGAGCATCGGATCACCTTTCCCTTCATCGAGGTAATGCAGGGATAGATTATCTTTGAGTTGGAAAAAATTGGATTTGAATGGATATAATTTATTTAACCAGTCGGGTCTTACCACTTTACCCCCAGCATAATCGAATTAAGACCCGACCCGATGCCCAGTAACCCCACATGGCTGCCCTTGGGAATTTTTTTCTGCTCATCGTAAATATTTAGTGTCACGGGAAGAGCGGATGCACCGGTATTTCCCAAATATTGATAAGTGGTAAAGGTGGGACAATTCTCGAGTTTTAAGATCTGTTTCAGAAGCGTTTCGTGAGCCACGCCGACCTGATGGCCCACAAAGCAGTCAACATCATCGTTGGCCCATTCCAGTTCGCGTTTGGTTTCCTCCCACGTTTTTTCGGCCAGAGCGATGCCGGATTTCATCAACTCCTCGGAATCGGTTTCCATCATCAGGGAGTGTGTGTCTCCGCCGCCGCGGCAAAGAACATTGGCCGACGAATCGACAAGAGAAACGCCTCCCAGAAGCAAATGGCCTTCATTCACATAATCCTTATGCGAAACGGTGTAGGCGACAGCAGCAGATCCAATGGTCAGATTGGCAATATATTTTTTGATACTTTTTCTGGTGATGTCTTCATCCTTTAATAAATGTTCAATCGTTTGAAACAGTAGAGGTCCTCCATTTTCACCGGAAACAACCAGAGCGTGTTTAGTCAACCCGTTATCAATCATATTAGCGGCAACTACAATGGAACTCATCACCCCCAGACACGCGTTGGACAGATCGAAGAACATCATATCCGACCGCAGTCCCAAATTGTGATGAACAATCGAAGACGTTGACGGTTCGAGAAAATCGCGGCAGACAGAAGCGTGAATCAATAAATCAATCTGCTCCGGCTTCACGATGTTTTTCTCAAACAGATTACGGGCAGCCTGCGTCGACAAATCGCTGGGCATGGTTCCCGGCGGCCAGAAACGTCTTTCCTTGATGCCGGTCATCAACTCTATCCGGCCGGCAGGAAGTTTGAGGCGTTGATAAAGGGTTGCGAGCCTCTCTTCGATTTCTTCAGAAGTCATTATTTGTTCGGGAAGATGATAGGCAAAAGAAGAAATGATAACATTTTTAAACTTCATGTTTTGTCTCCATTCATCAGACAATGAAGATTAGCCATCGAAATGCCGCTGAGCATTGCCCCGACAATTCCCAGGAAACCCTGATCCGTTCCGCAAATAAACAGGTTCTTAATGCTGGTGCGCCCGTCTCGGGCTTTCCGGGTAGTACCGTAAACAGCGCCTTTCAAATGGCCGGTGTAGCGGGTGATGGTTTTGGGCGTAAAAACGTCATGATAAAGGAGATTGGCTCGAAACTCGGGAAACAGTTTTGTTATTAACGCCATCGCTTCATCTCGGACTTCTTTTTTTCTTTGAAGATATGTTGGCCTGTCCAATTCATTCCATTTTTCAAAATTGGCGATAAAGGTAACGCGAATTAAACCTTCATCATAATCATCACAGCCAAAGTTATTGGGAAAACAAATTACGGCGCTGCGATAATCACAGAAATCTTCAGCTTTTTTGTAATCATATTTTTCATGGTTGTTATAGAAAATAATAGTTTCTTTGATGCCGAAATCAACGGGCTTTTTATCAAAAAACAAAATGGTTTCCGTAAAGCTCATATTGCCGGGAGGGGATGCGTCGCTTTTTTCGGAAACAATGTTCATCGTTTCCGGCAGACCGATGGAAGACATGACTTTCTTGGCCTGAATTTTTTCTCCGGAGTCGAGGGTAACTCCTTGGACAGAACCGTTTTCGATATCTATTTTTTTGATTCCGGTTCCCAGGCGCAATTCACCGCCCAGTTGTTTGTATTTTTCGAGAAGTAAGTTGATAATGGTACGAACACCGTTTTGGGGACGGCTGAAACCTTCCAGATAAATGCTTTTAAACATAATGACAAACTGGGAAAAATCCATATCATTTTCCCAGGCACTGCCGTAAATCAGTAAAGGACAGAAAAGCATTTCCAGCAGGTTCTCATCGGTAATAATTTCTCTGACTTTTTCTTTGGCGCTTTGAGGTTTGTTGTCCAGATTAACATCATCAAAATTTCTGACAAGTTCCAGTAGACGGGCAACATGATCCTTCTGCTGAGGGAAGTTTTTTTCTATTTCCTTGGTCAGCAATTGCGGATCATTGGAGAAAGAAATGTTATATCCGGGAAAATGAATGCGTGAAAAATTTTGTTGTGATAACTCCAGCTTTTCGTAAGGTATTCTTAATTGTTTGAGCAGTTTTGTTAGCGGCCGACCTCTTTCGCCCTTGCACGCGAAGTTGGTCATGGCATGAAGCCCTACATCCAGCTTCCTGCCCTGGCGTTCATAATAGGAATTAAGTCCTCCGGGCACTTTATGTTTTTCCAGGATACACACCTTTTGATCAAACATTGCCAGCCTGATGCCAGCTGCCAGGCCGGACATGCCCGCACCGATTATTACAGTATCATAATTCGTCATTATGTGCTTAAAGCAAACTTGGGTCCTAAATACTCAACACAACTCTTCAGCGTAGCCAGTTTCATGTAGTCTTCGGTAGGAACTTCAATTTTATATCTTTTTTTCAGTTCCATCACGACATCCAGAAAGTCCATTGAATCCATATCGAGCTGTTCCCTTAATCTGATATTATCATCAAGATTAGAAAGGTCTTCATCAATCGCTATCTCAGCGATGATATCAATAATTTTTCTTCTTATTGTTTGATAGTCCATAACGTTTCCTCCTTGTAAAAAATTATATTTTTAATTTTTTTATGATTAACACTGAATTAATCCCCAGCATCCCGAAGGAGTTACTCAAAATATAATTGACTTCCTTATCCACCGGATTGCCATTGACCAGATTTTTCATTGCACATTTGGGATCTACATTTTCGATATACTTACATGAATGGATCTTGTTATCGGAAAAACTGGGCAGATTCCCGGCCAGCTCCAGGGCACCGGCGGCTCCCATCGCATGGCCGATAAATCCTTTGGTACAATTAATATAAGTATTTTCTGATTCTCCAAAGACTACTCTAATCGCTTCACATTCATTTTCATCTCCGGACACTGTTCCGGTGGCATGCAGATTGACGATATCAATGTCATTAGCTGTGATTTTTGCCTTGGCCATTGCCGCATTCATGCATTCAACCTGCCTTTGCGTGTCCGGAAGGACAAAATCAACGGCATCGGAATTAACGTGATAGCCGGCTATTTCACCATAAATTTTTGAGCCTCGTTTCAAGGCATCTTCCAGTCTTTCCAATATAAAAACAGCCCCTCCCTCGGAAACGACAATACCATTACGGCTCACATCCAGGGGACGACTTGCTTTTGTGGGATCTTCATGAGAACCCAACGCGCCCTGACTTTTGAATCCGGCAAAAATGCCGAAAGTTCCTGTACTTTCGGATGCTCCTCCGGCTAAAGCGAGGTCAGCTTCGCCCAGTTGCAGCATTTGCATACCATGGATGATTCCAATATTTCCCGCGGCACAGGCTGCTCCAATCGTATAAGCGGGTCCTGTAATGCCCATATTCAGGCTGACTTCACCGGCAGGTGTGTTGGCCACCGTTCTCGGATTATGATGATGCGACCACAAGCTGGCATCGAGATTGTTTTTATGGAGTTCATATATTTCGTTTTCCGTCTCGACATTGCCGTGCTCGGTAATTCCCAGATATATGCCGGTTCTGTTTTTGACCAGTGCTTCCAGGGATAATCCGCTGTCTTTTAATGCTTCATGAGCGCAATAAATAGAAATCGAACCCGCCCGTGTTCCCCGGCGACGCATTTTCTTCTTTTGATAAAGATATTCATCAAAATTGCAGATACCTGCGGCGACCTTACCCATATAACGGACTTCCATTTCCGTGATTCCGGACTTCTGGGTTAATAAAGCCTCACGAAAATCTTTGAGATTATTCGCATTGGGGGCAGTGAGTCCGACGCCGGTAATGACAACTCTGATTTTATTATCCATTGATAACGCCCCGTGATTATCTTGATTTTTAAAAAAACATTCCCTACCGAATTTTCGAAAATAGTTCGGCGTTTCAAATCAAAAGATCAATATAAATGAGATTTATTTTACGTAAAACTCCTGAGACGACAGTTATCCTTTCTCTCTTATCGATAGAAATAATAACTTTGATAATTACCTCGCCTAACTCAAACTAAACAGAAATTTTCTTTTGATATTTAATAGCAAGGTTGGCTCTATATGTCAACAGAAAAATGAGGGAATACTCAGTTTATTTTGAGGAATAACTCATATTTTATACTATATTGTTGTTTTCTTTACTATTTCAATCATAATTTTCGCGCAGGCGAGGGTATCCGAAAGAGCATCATGGTGCCTTAGATCAATATTAAAGTTTCTGCAAACGGTGGGCAGGTTGGTGGGATAGAGTCCAAAAACCTTACGGGAAAGTTTCATTGTACATTGAAAATCGACAGGTGGTTTTATAATTCTGTGTCTTTCACAGCAGGCGTACAGGACGTTTCTGTCAAAAACAGCGTTATGCGCTACAGCAAAATCAATATCTTCAAAAAAAGGCTTTATGGATTTCCAGTGTTGCTCAAAAGTCGGTTTATCTTCAACATCCTCCCAGGTGATTCCATGGATGTAGGTAAATACAAAGTATTTGTAAGGGGGTCTAATAAGGAAAGATGCTTGATCAACAATTCTGTTGTCTTCAACACGAACCAGACCGAGAGCACAGGCGCTATCCCGGTAATAATTTGCTGTTTCGAAATCCAGTGCAAGAAAATTCATAATTAATCAATGCCTTTAATCTCTTTATCTTATAATTTATTACAATTTATTTGCTGGATACAAATTTTTACAAAAAGCAGGAATTAACAATATTTTTCTTATCATACTATAGGGCAGCCATAAAAGAGAATTAAAAACCCCCCTTGAGGACACTGCCTCAAGGGGGGCGACCGCTATAAAAACAGATCATGAATTTTGTCGTCAGCGGTTACTTAACATATCCTTTCCATTCTGGAATCTTTTTAATCCTTTACTACATGACCATGTTTTTTACAGTTTCAATGACCGGATTGGTAAACAAAGCCATCAGAATAGTATAAAGCGCAAAGGCTCCGACCATTTCCGTTA
>DJVN01000246.1 GCA_002441205.1 Syntrophaceae bacterium UBA6255
AGCATAACTTATCTGGAGTCATTCCGGTTTGTGAAAAGATACAATCATGCATATAAATTGTCAAGACATATTTTTTCATGGCTGACCGGCGGGATTGACAAACGAACTTATCAATTATATGAAACAAAAAATAGTTATTGAGAGATTTCATATGCCGGTTTATTTACAAATCCTGCTTCTGGCCGCGGTCTTTATCGCCATTGTGATCATTTTTCTTTACATGGGCGGTCTGGCTGTGCGCAAGACTTGCTTCAAAATTATCGCCGAAATGGAAGAAGCCAGAGCCTTCAAAGAATCAAGGGCCGTGGCGATTCAGGATGAGCGGAAAAACTTCTTCCGCGTGGGTACCAAAAACATCCGCCCCAAAGCGCTGAACCTGTTGATGGTTGACGGCCTGGTCATCAAAACGAGCAACGGAAAATATTATCTGGATAAAGAAAAACTCGCCCAAGCAAAAGCGCAATTAGATTTTAAAAATACCAAATGAGTCCCGTCTATAGTTGACAACTATTCTAGATATTGAATTTAGAAGTTGTCTACAAGTTGTAACCTATAATTCTGCACGCTTGATCATCAGCATGACATTTTCATTGGCATTTTGGATTTTAAACCGGACTTCTTTATGTCCGGCCTGCCAAATGCGAAATATCTCATCAGCAAAAGCTTGTCCAATGATCTTAACATCTTGGAAATCGAGTTCAATGGTCTTAAATTTTTCCAGACCAGCCAGGATTCTCCGTGCCTGCGATCTTGACACATAGTCCACATCCTGATGATAGAGCTTAACCTTCACTGCCGTTTTGCTGAATTGGAAGGAATCATCTGTAAACTGATTGAAAAGATCAGCCAGTATTTTTTTTGATTTTAGACCAAGGACAAAATCAACCTTTGTTCCTTTTACGGACTGGACATCCTTTATATAAATGTCCTGCCCGACATTGTCAAAAACGAGCTTCTTCTCAAAACTCTTGATGGTTAAAAGATCGGCGATTTTTGACGTAAAGAATATACCTTCGCCACTGTGAGCATCAGGCGCTGTAGTTTCTTTTCCCTTGAGCAAGTCTTGAATGGCTTCCATCTTCGTGTGCAGACGCTTTGTTTTCATGATGTTGTTAAATATGCCGACGCCCCGATCCGCGACCGTAAACCGGATATCTGTCGCGGTTTTCATCATCATTAAGTCTATCTTTTCCGAAGAAGAATGCTCAATCGCGTTGTTGAGCATCTCGGTAAAAGCATAATCGACAATGGAAGAGATATTAGCGGTCATGCCTCGGAAGATTGCGCTTTCTTCTTTGATTTGACGCAATACTTTATCCTCAGCCAAATCTTTGTTGAACATGATCCGGTGAACCCGCAAAGGTTTCTCAACACCTGCCCCTCTTTTCGAAGGCATAATATAGCGGGCTTGATTTGCCTTGCCCATCAAAACAATAACACCTTCATCGGCAAGATTTTTCAGACACCTCTGGACGTATGCTCGCGAAAGCCCGGTTTGGCCTACGATATCGGCTGTAGTAACCTGCCCTTGTTTCCTAATTGTATTGAGGATGAGAGTTCTCAGTTCCATATATCTTCTCTACAATTGTTGTTGACAACTTTATTGTATACTAATTTTAAAAGCTGTCAACAAGTTGTATACATATTGAGGACAATTATTTGACTGCCTTCTTTTTGGATGAACGGGAAATATTATCTGGACAAAGAAAAACTAGCTCATGCAAAACGCAATTAGGTTCTAAAAACATAAAATAAGCAAAACAGTATTTGATGGTTATCTGGAACAAATAATTAAATAGCTTGTTTCTTTTTGTGCCATGATTCAAGTACAAACAATACAACAGTATGTGCTGAATGAATTGCTAAACGTGCATGACGGGGTTCGAGCTTATAAATCTTTTGTCCCGCTCCATGTGCTGAACTAGCGTGAGTTCGTAACGCACCTATCCCGTCTGTTATTGAAATGAGTCCTGACAATATTTGCTGAAGGTCTTTGTCTTCAACTGTACTCGGGTCAAAGCCAAGATTCTTGCGCACAATCGTCCATATAGGTTTCAGGTCTTGTTTAGCCGGTGCTTCCAAGCCTTCTTCGGCTATGTAAACTTTACAAACTGATTCGAGAATATTGCTGGCCGCAGAAACAGCCTCCCGCGGATTGACTTCAACATTTGATAATGCTCGCTTAAATTCTATGTCTATAGAAACAAAATCACGATCTTTTATAAACTCCTCCAGTGTCCGAGAAGGCGCGCCAAGCGCACACACTATTTTCCCGCCTTTTACATATTGTAGTTCACTCTGTGCTAATACGTTTATAATTCGTTCCCTATCTTTTAGTCTCTGCTTATCCCATGAGTTTTCTGGGTCGAGTGGTGTCTCCATATAGCCTTCAATAAGGCACCCGAGTACGTCGAGAGGGTTGATGTTTTCATCCTTATTAGCACTGCGTAACCAGGCCAATGCCTTGGCCGGTTTACTACCGGGAGGAGGTTCGCCAGGCGCACCTGCATATGTAAAGAGGCTATCCAACGTTGCGTGTGTTTCACGAGTTGCTGCTATTTCAGCGCATACAGATAAAACAGGTGCCGGAATTAGACGACGCATCATTTTGTAATACCTTCTAGTTTCTATGTTCACCGACGGTAATGGAACGTAAAAGGATATCCGTCCGATATTTCAATTTATTGGTTATTATTAAGTTGAGTTTAAAAACATAACCATCTCAATTGCGCGAAATGGCGTTACTTCATAACCAAGCTTCGTATTTATAGATTCATGAAATAAATCAAAACCAGATTTTTGCATGATATTCTTTAAACATGAAAGATATTCACGATAGTTCGATATTTTATTAACTCTATAATTATGCGGCTTCTCTTTATAAAGGAAAGAGTATATTTTTGAATCCCAAATCGCAAAATTATTTGGAGATGTAAAGTGGAGCAACTTGGATGCACCAACAAGTGAATTATTTACAAGGCTAGCAAGATGTTCAATATCAACATCACTAAGTTTCCCATACCGTTTTGCACTCGTTAGCAGCTCAGCAGCTTGCTTAAGATTAATATTTGATTGACTTGGATATAAATCGAGGACTGTCGGCATCCATCCGTAAACAATATGCGCACAACATACAAAATCTTGTATTGAAAAAACATTTATGCTTTGAAAGTGTCCAAGAATATATGGGTAAGAAAGAATATATGAATTTTCGCGTGATATTGAAGTTTGTGCTTCGGATTTAAATATATCTTCGATCATATTATATGCCAAACAATTAATGCAAGCTCTTCATTTTTCCTTATATTGTGGAAATAAAAATAACACAGCTTTCGACTTTTCAAAAGAACAATGTTCCAAAATTACAAAGTAATTCTAGATTATCTCATCTTTTTCTTTTTTAGAATCATTAGGGTAGTAAGATCAAAGTTTCAGAAACAGAGTGCGCTGAAACTTTTAGATCGAACTATCCTGCATAAGCATGGGTATAATACCCCGCAGTTTGCTGCGGAATTAGAGTCCAAGCCTTGCCCTGGGGTTCATACCCGTGATCGGGACAGGTGAACGTTCTTATCCTGCCCTTCAGGGTATTTCAATGGCAACATAATACTTTAAATTCCGAACCAGTCTTTTAGTTGTGGGATTTTTTCAGCCTTATCTGAATCCGACAATTTCTTATAGTATGGCGCAATGCGTATTGAGATGGTCTGGCCGTCGCCCCATGGCCACCAGGCACAAAAAATAAAATCATCTTGTTTCGGATCTGAGGTAAAAAGCAATTGCCCCGATCTGAGTTTACCAAGATGACTATTTATGCTCTTAACGGTATCGGGCGCGCTGCCGATATTCGAGTTGTCCCATGTATTGCTGAAATATCGATCCAAAATTGCACGAATGCTGTCTTTATTGTTTACACCAAACTCAGCCAAAACGGCTCCAAACCGATCGTCCCATTGCCATGACAAAACGCCTTTAAACGCACTTGCTAATTCTTCACACTTATTTTCCAACTCAGTTTGATTAGGATCGTGCATGCTATGATTATTCCTTATGTGAATTCGTTTTAGTTAGAATCGTTCTTTTCTTTTTTTAAATTATCTGTCAATTCCTGCTTCTTCATCATGATCAACACCGCCGAAATGGCCCCTTCGGTCATGCCGGGGATGCGCGCCATCTGGCCGAGTGTCTGAGGCGCAATTTTGGCAAGTTTTATTTTCAGTTCATTGGAGAGGCCGGGAACGCAGTTGTAATCAAAATCCGGCGGGATTTTCTTTTTTTCCTGATCCTTTAATTTTTTCACGGCATCGAACT
>DJVN01000137.1 GCA_002441205.1 Syntrophaceae bacterium UBA6255
ACGGGGAGAAAAGAAAATTTATTTGATACGGCCATCAGCAACATGTCATCGCTGGTCAAGAAAATCAAAAAAACAAAATCCAAATGTGACGTAGCCTACAAATTTCTCATTTTTGATTATAACCAGCATGAAATTTATGATGCCTGCGAATTGGCAAAGAAAATAGGCGTGCGCGATTTTCACGCAAGACCCGCTGATTTTTCCCATCAGGGCATGGGCATAAAAAGAAAAAAAGTGAATTACAATATTGACCTTATTTTAAAACAGTTTGACAAATGTCACCTTCTGGAAAATGATCATTTTCGCGTCTTCACGGTCATGCATAAATTTGATGAACAGCTCAAACCGCGCAAAGATTTCAGCAAATGTTACGCCGCGCCTCTTTGCATTCAGTTATGCGCCGACGGCAATATTTATTTTTGTCCGGACACGAGGCATCAAAAAGAATTTCTCCTGGGCCGTCATTATCCTGATCCGGAAAATATACTGAAAATCTGGGGAGGCAAAAAACACCAGAAGATGGTCTTTGGCCAGACCCCCGGGTTTTGCCATACCCGCTGCACGTTTGCCCCGTACAACAGGCAGTGTGAATATTTGTTTACGGGAAAAGATCCGATGTGCTGGAGGTTTATTTAATGGAACGGGATGCCGGAGATATCATCGACAGATGGGCCATCGCCAAGCTCAAAGCGGAACGTATCGGCGCCGATGAAAGCAAAAAGGAGTATCAATGGTTCTGCAAAGGCATTAAAGAACTGGAAACAAAACATCCTGCCCTTGACTGGAATGTGTACCAGAATGAAATTTTAAAGATTCATTCCCAAATATGGGATCTGGAAAGCGGCATACGTCAGGGAGCGCTTGACAGCAATCTCCGGGAGGTTGGCCACAGAGCGATTCAAATCAGAGACTGGAATAAAAAACGTGTGACCTTGAAAAACGAGATTAACCTGAAAACCGGCGAAGGGTTTCAGGATATTAAAAAATATCACGGATCTGAATAAATAATTATAAGGGACATGATGAAACTTCCCCCAAAAGTTTTACATAATCTTTTGTTTGAAATGATGCGGATTCGCCGGGTTCAGCTCGCCATTGAATCGCGCTATTCCGAAAACGAAATGCAGACGCCCGTTCATCTCTGCATCGGCCAGGAAGCTGTCGCAGTCGGCGTCTGTGCCAGTCTTAAAAAAAATGACTACATCAGCAGCAACCACCGGGGACATGGTCATTATCTTGCGAAGGGCGGTAATTTGCGGACGCTTATTGCTGAACTTTACGGACGGGAATCCGGCTGTTCCAAAGGCCGCGGAGGTTCCATGCATCTTGCGGATACCGCCGTCGGACATTACGGCAGTTCATCCATCGTCGGAGGCGGCATTCCCGTCGGCACGGGCATGGGACTGGCCATTAAAATGCAAAAAAAGAAAAATGTCAGTGTCATTTTTTTCGGTGACGGCGCCGCGGACGAAGGCGTGCTTTATGAAAGCATTAATTTCGCGGTGCTGAAAAAACTGCCGGTGATTTTCATTCTGGAAAACAACCAATATTCGGTTTGTTCTCATATCTCCAGACGTCAAGCCGGAGATAATGTGTTTCACGCAATGCCCGCAAAACATCTGATGACCAAAACAGTCAACGGCAATGATGTCCTTCAGGTGTACGATGCCGTCAACAAAGCAGTCTTCAGAGCCAGAACGGGAGGCGGCCCCTCGTTCATTGAATGCCAAACGTACCGGGTCAGAGGACATGCCGGTTGCGAAGCGCAGGATATTGCCGGTTACCGGACGGACGGTGAAATCGAATACTGGAAAAAATTATGCCCTGTTGCTTCTTTTCAGAAAAAGCTGCTGAAAAGTAAGATCATTGACCAAAGTGAACTAAATAAAATGGAGAGCAAGATAGCCATACAGATTAAAGACGCGTTTGATTTTGCCATACGGTCGCCGTTTCCCGCGCCGGAAACACTTCCTCTTTATCTTTTTGACGAGTAAAAATATGCTTTGGTCGAAAACAAAACAAATACTCCGCGAACCCGCTTTCCTCCATGAAGATAAAGCATGCGGACGTGTTATCCATTATCATGAAGCCGTCCGTGAAGCGCTGCAACAGGCGATGCGTCAGAACAGGCGCGTTTTCATTATGGGACAGGGCGTGGATGATCCGGACGGCATGTTCGGTGCGACAAAAGATTTACATCTTGAATTCGGCCGTGAAAGAGTTTTTGACACACCGCTTTCCGAAAACGCTTTGACGGGTGTTTCCATCGGCGCTGCTCTGGCCGGCATGCGCCCAATCTATTTTCATAACCGGCCTGATTTCCTGCTGCTGGCCATGGATCAGCTGGTCAATCACGCCGCCAAATGGTCGTATATGTTCGGCGGCGCTAAAAATGTTCCGCTGGTCGTCTGGGCATGTATCGGAAGGGGATGGGGAGGAGCGGCCCAGCATTCTCAGGCCCTGCAGGGACTTTTTATGCATGTTCCCGGATTAAAACTCGTCATGCCGGCAACCTGTTACGATGCCAAGGGGCTGATGCTTTCAGCCATCGCCGATCAAAACCCGGTTTTAATCATAGATCATCGCCTCAACTTCAATAACAAAGGTTTTGTGCCACCTGAAGGGTACACGGTACCAATCGGCAAAGGCGTGATCAGAAGAAAAGGAAGCGATGTAACGGTTGTGGCTGTTTCGCATCTGGTCATTGAAGCCATCGAAGCCGCTCAGGAAGCGGCCGCTCAAGGAATTGAAGCGGAAGTCATTGATCCCCGCACGTTCAAGCCGCTCGATGAAAATATCATTCTAAAATCGGTTGCCAAAACAGGCCGTCTGATCATTGCCGACTGCGGCTGGAAAACCGGAGGCATCACCGCGGAAATCGGCGCTATGGTCGCGGAAAAAGGATTCGCGTATCTGAAAGCTCCCGTAAAGCGCATTGCCTGTCCGGATTTACCCACACCGGCGGCGAGCAGCCTGGAAGAGGCTTATTACGCAGGCAAGAAGGACATTGAAAAAGCGATTCTGGAAATTGCGCGCTGAATCCGTGCTGAAATATTCGGAGAATAAAATTGAAAACAACACTGATAGTCTGCACCCTCAATGAAATTGACGGCATGCGCGTAATCATGCCGCAAATCAACAAGGCATGGTGTGATCAGATCATCATACTGGATGGCGGTTCAACCGATGGTACGATAGAATACGCCAGAGAAAACGGTTATTTTGTTTATATCCAGAAACAGAAAGGCTTCCGGTTTGCTTACATGGAAGTCCTTCCATATATCGAAGGTGACATGATCATTACCTTCAGTCCCGATGGCAATTCTCTGCCGGAGCTGATACCGGAACTGATCGAAAAAATGAATGAAGGCTATGATATGGTCATCGCGTCGCGGTATCTAGCCGGTGCGCGCAGCGAAGATGACGATACCATTACCGCGTTCGGCAACTGGCTGTTTACCAAAACCGTCAATCTTTTATTTGGCGCGCATTACACCGACGTCATGGTGATATTGCGGGCTTACAAAAAACAATTGATTTACGATCTGGATTTGAACAAAGATGAAAGTTACGAACTGCCGGAAAGATTATTCAGTACCCGCATCAGCTGGGAGCCGTTGCTTTCCGTGCGCGCGGCCAAGCGAAAGCTCAAGGTAACCGAAATACCGGGTCCGGAACCTCCCCGGATAGGCGGCGTGCGCAAACTGCAGATATGGAGATGGGGAGCGGCCTATTACTTCCAGTTTATTCGGGAAGTATTCAGATGGAGATGAAGCATCCCGGAATAATTTGCTGTTTAAGGTGATCAGACTGCATGAGAGATCGGCAAGATTCAAAGCGAGTTGAGAGTATCCTCTTCCTGTTGATTATTCTGATTGAAGCAGGAATCTTTTTTTATCTCATCCATCAAAGATTGATCGTCGGCGGACAGGATGGATTTCAATATTTCGCCCTGCAATATAGTTTTCTCAACAACGTCATAAATTGCGGTGAACTCCCGCTTTGGATTCCTTTCATGACGCATGGAACCGTGGCCACGTGGTGGCATACCATCCAGGCGGGACTTTTCCAGAATGTATTATTTTTATCCGGAAGTTTATTCAAAGATGTCAACTTTCTGCCGCTTTTCTACCTGGGAATTTTTCTTGATGAGCTGCTGCTGCTGACAGGTGTCTGGCTTCTGGGAAGACGCTTTTTTGCCTCTCCCTTAACGGTTTTTTTCGTCAGCCTCTCCATCATGGGATCCTGCATCTGGATGCTTCAACCCTGGTGGAATTTTCACCTCTACTACGCCATTCCGCTGATTCTTTATTTCATCCATACTTTTCTGGACAGCGGCAAATGGCGGTATTATTTTCTTGCGGGTAATCTGCTATTCATTCAGTGTCTGGGCAACCTTCCCTACTTTCTGCCCGTCACATCTCTGGTGATATTTCTCTATTTCCTTTTCTACCTGACCCTGAATTTCGAAGATTCAAAAAAGAAAATCAAAGAACTCAGATTGGGCTGGGCTTTCGTCATCTCGACGGCAATCATTATTATTTCCTTTGTGGCCCT
>DJVN01000124.1:0-1313 GCA_002441205.1 Syntrophaceae bacterium UBA6255
AAAAAACTTTCAAAAAACATCCGGCCATAGCTCCCATTGTCAAACGCACACCTGATTTTTTCACCTCCAACCACGCCCCGTTTTTTTGCATAAATAGACGTTAATATGAATGAATTTTTATGAACTAATGAGAGAGATTCATTGACAATAACCACTTAATATTATAGACTTTCATACTTTATAAAATTTACGAAGACGTGATGAATCTATCTGATGATATTCGATAATATAACAATATCTCATATAATTTTGTTATTTGCCATTTACGCTTTCATGGGGTGGATTATAGAGGTTTTCTACCGATCTATAACACAACGTGAATTTATCAATGCCGGTTTTTTATACGGCCCCTTCGTACCACTTTATGGTTTTGGCGCTGCATTATTAATATTAGTAGAACTTTTTATGAACCAGTGGCCTCTGCCCGCTAAAATTGTTGCTTATGGCATTATCTTAACTTTAATTGAATATGTTACCGGCATTATATTGGAAAAAACGTTTAAATTAAAATTATGGGACTATTCCGACAATAAATTTAATTTTCAAGGCAGGGTCAGTCTATTTTTTTCGGTGTGCTGGGCCCTCCTTGCCGCAATATTTGTTACATTAATTCATCCGGTTGTGATGTATTATGTTCAGCCACTCCAGACTTCTTTTATCCATTTATTGGCCGTCACTTTCCTTGCTTACGGAATAACCGATTTTGTTTTTTCCATCATTTCCATTACATCATTCAGGAAAAAGATCGCCTATCTTTATTCCGAATATTTTAACTTGAGCAACGCTGAAATTGAGAATATTTTTAATTCATTCAAGCGTCTCAGGACAGCTTTTCCTAATTTGAGCAGATATATTGATAACAATATCAACGCCGAAATAAAAAACAGGGTAAGTTCGTTTGTAAAATCAATACCGGCCAGAATCATGCCCAGCGCGCATGGACGTCGACCTGTGGAAAGTGAATTTTACGAGATTATCAGTGATATTTACGAACATGAAGAATTTCTTAAGCTTAAAGAGTTTTATCATCATAATTCTTCCATTTACGAGCATGTGATGAAAGTTTCTTATTTTTCCTACAAGGCGTGCAAGGTATTGAAACTGGATTACCAGTCCGCAGCCCGCGGCGGGCTCCTGCATGATTTCTTTCTGTATGACTGGAGAAATCACGATGTTCCCGACCTTCCCGAGGATAAATTCCACGGCATCGAACATCCCAAAATATCCGTCGCTAATGCCGAAAAACATTTTACTTTGAACGATATCGAAAAAGATATTATCTTAAAACACATGTGGCCGCTGACGCTGGTTCC
>DJVN01000124.1:1424-4876 GCA_002441205.1 Syntrophaceae bacterium UBA6255
GCTAAGATAATTCTCTCTCTTTCCATATTAATTCCATTTGTTTTAGTATTTATGTATATTTTGCTCACAGCCACTGATTATTTTTACGGCGATGATACGATATTGATCAAAGGCGGCTTCATTGAAAATTACCTGAACGGAACCCTTACCTTCGCTGACCTCTGGCGACCCAAGGGCATGATCAGATTTCTGGGTTATAATTTACTTCTGCTCGCCAATACGAAATGGTTTTCAATGAATCCGAAAATCTTTTTTTTCATGATCCCCTTCCTTCTGCTAATCTCTGCTCTTTTGATTTACAGAGACTACCGAAAAAGCCTTTCGCCGGAACGTTCACCGGAATTCGTCGCGACAACATTTTTTATTTTTACATTAATCATTTTTAATGTCATTCAATGGCAAGGACTTATATCCGGATACAGTTTAAACTTCCAATTACCCATGCCGTTTATTATAGCGAGTTTTGTCAGCCTCGAGTTATATTTGACGAAAGGGAAAAGATATTTACCGTTGGCGTTTATTCTCACCGCCTTGGCTGTATTGGTTTTTGGAGGGACACCTGTGTTCGCTTTTGCACCGGCGCTTGTCCTGACCTTTTTGTGTTACATTCTAACGCACCATTTGAGCCTGACAAAAGATTTTTGGGTTCGAGCATCGATTCTCGGTGTCTTCCTGGCTGTGATTGCGGTTATCTATACGTTTGGAATCCATCAAAATGATTCTGCTCCGGCTTTTTCACCTTATCATTCATCTTTTGTTGCTGAAGTTTTAACGCGTCCTTGGGAAGCCGCACAGTTTTTCCTGACTTCCTTTTGCGCCAGTGTCGTCGGCATTGATGCCTTTTTCGCTTGCAATTATTTTTCAACCCATAGCATAACCATCATAGGAATGATTGTCGTGCTGTTTTATGCTTTGGCATTAATTCTATTTTTCAGATCACATATGTATGAGAGAACTTATCTGCCATTCTTTCTTATCATGCAGACAATTTCCCATTTAGCGATCGTAACGATTGGAAGGTTCGGATTAGTGGGCAGGTCCGGCGCCATGATGTCCAGCTATACATGCGTCAGCATCTTCGGATTAGTGGCGATGGTCTGGATATTTATTTTCGTTCTTGTCCAACCTGGGAGACTAAGCGCGTTTTTAAAAAGTATCATTTATGCAGGTTTTTCCATGATTTTTGCCGGCCTTCTTCTAACATCCATTATTGTGTGGAGGGTTCAGTCTGATCGCAAGGCCTATTTTGAACAGCTCCGTGAAACCGCATTACAGATCGACACAGCCACTCCCGAGGAACTTGAACGTTTGGACTTTAACGAGCAGATTTGTAGTTCCCTACGCTTGTTACGGCAATATAAACTGAATATTTATCGGTCTGTACCTGCCGGTAGAAAATAAAATCTCATTCTTAAGATGCGAGCTTGGTATTACTAACCGAAGCGCGTCGAAAAGTTATTTCTTTGTAATTAGCCGATATCTTTCAAAACAAGAAACGAAATCATCAGCGCCCGATGAACCATTCGTCACCATGTTTTTATTCAATAACCAGTTTGGAAATCCAAAAACATGATCATTCGTACTTTTTGAAAGAACAAATATAAGGGCACTAAAACCATACTTACACCATATTCCGGGCTGAAAATATTTTATTGCAATGCTTTATTTACTACGCTAAATTATTTTTCATGCGAACGTTACGTTTTCTATTTTTTATATCTCTAACATTGATTTTGTCCGCTTGCGACAATAAACCGGCGGTGGATAATGCTCGTTTATCAGATAAAAACCCCGCCTACGGCGATATTCTGGTCCGAGGCGATATCGGAGACGCCAGCAACCTGATTCCTCTTCTTGCGTCTGATACGGCCTCCCACAATATCTGCGGCATGGTGTACAACGGTCTGGTCAAGTACGACAAGGATATGAATATCGTGGGCGATTTGGCCGAATCGTGGGACATCTCACAAAACGGCATGATCATAACATTTCATCTTCGCAAAGGAGTCAAGTGGCATGACGGCCAACCCTTTACGGCGGCAGACGTGCTCTATACCTATCAGGTAACGGTCGATCCGAAAACACCCACCGCTTATGCCGGAGACTTTTTAAAAGTAAAAAAAGCGGAAGCTCTCGACGATTATACTTTCCGGGTGACTTACGACAAACCGTTCGCCCCGGCGCTGATCAGCTGGAGTTCTTCTATTTTACCCAAGCATCTGCTTCAGGGCAGGGATATTACGAAAAGCACTTTGTCGCGTCATCCCGTCGGCACCGGACCTTACAAATTTAAGGAATGGGTCGCCGGACAAAAAATCGTTCTGGTTTCCAATCCGGATTATTTTGAAGGACAGCCTTACATTGACGGCCGGATCACGCGGATTATTCCCGACACGGCAACAATGTTTCTGGAATTGCGCGCGCAAAATCTGGGCATGATGGGTTTGACCCCGCTTCAATACACACGGCAGACGGAAAATAATTTATTCAAAAACAATTTCAACAAGTATAAGTATCTCAGTTTCGCTTACACCTATCTCGGGTACAATCTCAAAAATCCGCTATTCGCCGATAAAAAAATCAGGCAGGCGATTTCTTACGCCATCAACAAAGATGAAATCATTAGCGGCGTTCTGTTAAATTTGGGAAAGCCGGCCAACGGCCCCTATAAACCGGGAACGTGGGCCTACAACGATAAGGTTAAGATTTATAATTACAATCCGCAAAAGGCGCGGGAGTTGCTGCACGAAGCCGGCTGGACAAAACTCAACAACGAAGGCGTTCTGGAAAAAGACGGGAAGCCTTTTGCTTTTGAAATCGTCGTCAATCAGGGAAACGAGACAAGGCAGAAATGCGCGGAAATTATTCAGCGTCATCTGAAAGAAATCGGCATCATTGTGAAAATCCGCGTTCTGGAGTGGTCTGCATTCGTTACCGACTTTATCAATAAGCGCCGCTTCGACGCGGTCATTCTGGGCTGGACGATTCCGCTTGATCCGGACGCCTATGATGTCTGGCATTCCAGTAAAACGGCTCCGGCGGAACTGAATTTTATTTCCTATAAAAATACTGAAGTTGACGAAATGCTCGAGAAAGGAAGGAGTTCTTTTAATCAAAAGGAAAGGAAAAAATATTATGACCGTTTTCAGGAAATTCTCGCCGAAGATCAACCCTACACGTTTCTTTACGTTCCTGAAGCATTGGTCATCATTAACAAACGTATCCAAGGGATTGAACCTGCGCCCATCGGTTTGGAACATAATTTCATCAAATGGTACGTTCCCAAAGACCAGCAAAAATACACCATGATCAGATAGCTCTTTCAAGACTTTTCAAACAAACACAAAACCCGCTATTTCTAACGGGTTTTTGAACTTTATTGAATTTTGTTAAATAAGGCTTTGGTGGGATGAGGGGGATCGAACCACTGGCCTCGACATTGCGAACGTCGC
>DJVN01000229.1 GCA_002441205.1 Syntrophaceae bacterium UBA6255
CATTCCTGAAATCATCAATAGCCTTGAGAGTTTCAGCCGCATCAATCTTTGCCTTTATACCAACAAACAGATCGGAATATTTATCACCAACCCGTTTGCCGGCCGCGGCCAATGCAAGAGATGGCCTTGACATGGCTTCCGGATTAGCCATTACGTTTCCGGCTACTGCCGGCAAAGATTCTGTTCGGGTCCATTCAGGTATTTTCGGCAAAATTTAACTCCTATCTATCTGCCGTATAAACAGGCTTTCTATACACTCCGCTTTTCATTTCAGCTATATCACCTATCCCGGTCAAAAGCGATGATCCTGCTCCGTAATAACTTGCTGTTTGAGCGGCAGAACCTTGCATCTCGCTTAAATTAGCCTGGGATTGATATTGCTGGCCTCCGATTAATCCTCTACGTATAATTGCCATAGCATCCATCTCAATGTCTTCCGCCGTGCCTAACATGACATCCGTCGGTGTACCTTCAAGAGAAACGCCTGATTTCGCGTAAAGAACCCGTTGCCTTGACTTTAATTTTTCTCCGGCTTCCCTTGTTCTTCCCGCGTCATATTCGGCTGATTGTTGTGCTGCAATAGCATTCTGGCGGGATACTGCAGCATTATAATCATTCCATTCAGATTGAGATTTTCCGGCCTGAATTTGACCTGTCGCAGTTACCGCAGTTCCAACAGCGGTAGCAGCCACCCCATACGCGGCAGCTCCTACATAGGCTGCATTTGCCGCCGAAGCACCAAGGGCAAGTCCTACTGTTGTAAATCCCATATCTTACCCCTCCAAAATCATAGCATAAATATATTGATCTTCACCGTCTAAACCAAATTTACGTAGAAGACCTTCGCGTTCAAATCCCATATGCTCAACATAATTAACTGCAACAGGGACATCCGCCCGGACATAAGCCTGAATCCGCCTTAATTTAAAATCATTAATGATTATTTTAAGATAAGCTGTTATGTTTTTGTGTATTTCTATTTTATGCCGATGAATTTCGTCGCAGAAAATTGCCCATGCCTCACCGCATCCAGACCAAAGAATCCTAACACCGGCGCATGCGATAATTTTACCGTCGGATATACGCCGGGCAGTCCAGGCCGCACCGTTGGCATTAGCTTCTGCCCATGCTTTGAATTCTTCTTTATTTTTAACATTCCTTTCGTCATGGGGACGGACAAGAATTTCAAAAGAATGTTTAGGCTCATAAGCAATTATTTCAATTTTAGCGTTCACCGTCAATTCCTCTCATGTATTGCTAATTCTGGCATAATTGCCAGTATAGTGCAGGGAAGCGGTTGGTCATGAACAAAGAAAATATCAGCGCCGGTGCCGTAATCACCTTTAAACTCCATTGATATGTCTCCACTAAAAAGTTCTGCATTTTCACCAAAAATCAAATCCTTGACATCGTTTTCGTTTTCCCCCGCCTTACAACCTATTGTATTATAAAAACGAATAGTTAATGCCTCTATCCGCTTTGTCTTTGCTTGTGCGCTTCCGGTCATGGTTTGCACTTCGAGTTTCGTTGGTTGCAATTTCATTTCATAGTGTAATCCGGCATGGATTTTATTGTGATAACCATTAAGAGTAATTTCACCGTTCAATACCTCACGTTCATCATGGGCTGCTCCATCAACACAGACATCAACTGTTTTACCTTCGAGATGATCGAGACCGGAAACGGAATTTACAACTCTTTGGAATGTTCCACCAGAAACGTAAGCCGTGTATTCCGTCCCATCAACACCTGAAAGTTCAAAAGTTTTCGCGCCGGCGTTTACATTAGCTACGATATACACATTCCCATTAAGTTCATCCATCCCATCAATGTCTTCAACGTAAACTTTCCATCCATTTATGGGATCAGAACCAGCATAGGCAATAACTACCGGATTGGCCTGTGTCACACCTGTAATTGCTTGTGCCCCACCTCCGTCAAAGGTAAGGCCGCAATCCACGAAAAACGCATCTTCTTTCACGCCAAATTCACGCGGCTTGAAACACTCTATGTAGCGTTTCGTTCCATCCATCCTTAAAACGGATGTCCAGACCTCATCTTCATCTGGCCCATGTATGATAGCCACACTCTCATATTCCCCATCTGTGATATGTCGTGACCAGGCAACTACTTTTTCGGCTGAATAAAATGCCATCGTTAATAAGACACCGTCTCCGCGTACATACCAGACAATCGGGTCTGGTTCTTGCTGGTAAGCTATATCAACAACTTTACCCTCCGTTACGTGCCGCGAAAGCTTTGTCAATGGGCTTGATACGTATGAATCCGTTTCCAATGTATAATTAAATTGAAATACCTTACGTCCGTGATACTGGACATAAATAACAATATCACCGACAAGAATCGCCGCTACGTTGCTTGAACCATTTGCACTTTGTCTTTTCGCATTAACGGAGGTCGGTGTAATTGGGTCTGCTGATGTTGCGCCTCCAAAACGCCATTCTGCATCGACTGATCCAATAAAAAGAAAGTTCTGTGGAATCATCCATCTAATGCGGTTGACGCCATCTGCATTAATCGTAAATTTAAGGGCAGCATCATCCGTTGTACCGGTTGTCATGTCTTCATAATCGCCTGATTTGGACAACCAAATTGTTGTCGGTTCATTATCTGTGGCCGCCCACCCAAGCCGTTCCTCAAAAAAAGCAACACATGACGGATATTTTCCAGTTTCAGTAAATGGATTCGTCGTGAATGATATATTTGTAATAGTCCATGCTGTGTGACTTGACCGCGTTAATTTTGCAGGAGCATGAGCGGGATGAGCTATGTAAAGCGTATCAGCAGATTGAGCAAATTTTAGATCGAAGAGCTCGGCTTCTGTATAGGTCGTCGGTATCTCTACCGGACTACCGCCGGAAACAATTTGCCCGCGGTCTTTGTAGAACCTGATATAGTTGTGTCCGAACTCAAGGATGTATTCCTGTGTTGTAGAAAATTTGAATGGAACTAATCTTACCTTTTTAGTGCTATCTTTTGCCTCTGCAATAAAGTATGTTCCGGGCCGCTTCTCTGCTCCACCTAAAGTTAAAACAATCGCATTTTCCAGTGTCCGGCAGGCATTAAAATATTGTGAAAGATCAACCCGGCCATGAAACCGAGGGTCTATTTCTCCGGCAGTGAAATTTGTGATTATAGGTGTAGCTTTCTGCATTTTACCTACCAGCCCTTATCCATTCCCCAGTTGATGGAGCATCTTCGTCGTGGTTCTTGTCATATTGCTGATTCGACATTTTCGCTTCGTTAAGAATGGCTTGATATTCTTGCAGAATTGTCTGTTGTAACGCTGATGACTGAACAAAATGATAACAGATTTCAGCCGCTAATCTCCAGGCTATCGCCTTGGCGCATAATGTTGATAATTCGGCGGGATTCGATAATCGTTTTGTGTAACGGATATATAAATCTTCTCCGCTTGTATTGTCGTAATCGGTGAGTAGATTTCTTCCCTCTATCTCGTAATCGACACTTTCAGGATATATTTCTCGCACGACAAGGCAATATGGACTTGATGGAAGATTGT
>DJVN01000252.1 GCA_002441205.1 Syntrophaceae bacterium UBA6255
GCATCTGATAGGAATCTTCGTTGATACTGCGGGCGCAACTGACACCGGCAATGGCATCCGGCCCGTCTTTTTTGATAATCTCTTTGAATTTGTTCGCCACCAGATCGAGCGCTTCATCCCACGAGGCTTCGCGGAATTCGCCATTGGCCTCGCGAATCAGCGGCGTTTTTAGTCTTTCCTCGGAATAGATGAAGTCATAGGCAAAACGGCCCTTCACGCAAAGCCGGCCCTGGTTGGGCTGGGCATCTTCAACGGCTGTCACTTTTATAATCTTGCCGTCTTTCACATGCAGTAACTGCTGACAGCCAACGCCGCAGTAAGGGCAGGTGGTGCGGATTTTCTGAACTTCCCACGGACGTCCCAGACCTTTGGCTTTTTTCTCTGTCAGGGCGCCGACCGGACAGACTTGCACGCACTGCCCGCAGAAAACGCATTCGCTGATTTCATCATTGTACGCTGTATCACCGCCTGTAACAACCTTGCTCTTCTTGCCGCGATAGCCTTGTGATATGGCACGATTCACCACAACCTCATTACAGGCCTGTACACAGCGGCCGCAGAGAATGCAACGGCTGAAATCACGAACGATAAATGGATTTTGATCTTCTTTGGGATAGATCTCTTTTTCATCTTTTTCCGGAAATTGCAATTTGGTGATTTTATAGAAATACGCGAGATCCTGCAGGCGGCAATTACCGTTGGATTCGCACATCAAACAGTTATGTCTGCCGCTGGAAAGCATAAACTCAACGATCATTTTTCTGGAGCGATGCACTAATTCCGTTTCAGTAAATACTTCCATATTCGGAGACACCGGCGTGGAACAGGCCGCCACCAGTGACCGTGCGCCCTTTACCTCTACACAGCAAACACGGCAGGCACCGGTCGGTGTAGAACCTTTTAAATAACAAAGTGTAGGAATTTCGACTCCACCATTTCGCGCCGCTTCCAGAATCATTTGACCCTGTTTAAACGGCGTCTCTTTTCCGTTTAAAATAAATGTATCAGCCATGCTTCTATCTCCATCTTCAATTAAAATAAATATCACATTTGACATATGCCAATGATGATATATGTCAGGAATGGTACATACAACAGTGACCGTCAGTCTGTCAATTGAAATCAAGAAGATTGTGTTATGTTTTAATTAACACACTTGCCAATTATTAATATAATCTCCCCAGCAGCTAAATGATTAATATATCAATGATTTCTATAAGAGTATTACTTTCTTAGAAAGGATCGATACCAGGCATGCGACAACTTATTGAAGCCGACAAAACGTTCCCAGAATCCTTTGCCGTGAAACATATCAATAAGACCCTTCATGCCGTCATACTGCATCTTTTCAAAGGGCTGCCACCAGAAATTCCTGCGTACAAAAGGCATGGTACTCAAAATGTCATCGACAATAACCTGCGGCTGGGTCATTTCGGCAAAGCCGATATCCCCATGCGTCCTGCCGATACCCGTCTCTTTAAATCCACCCCAGGGTGTTTCGGCAAGGCAGTGAGTCATTAAATGATCGTTGATGGAAATGGCACCTGCCATCACTCGTCGGCCGATTTGTGCCGCTTTCTTCCTGTTCTTTGACCAGACCGAGCAGGTGAGTCCGAGATTGGAATCGTTGGCCAATGCTATGGCTTCTTCCATGGTTTCCACAGGCATAACGCCGACAACCGGCCCGAAGGTTTCATCCTTCATGACCAGCATGGTATGATCAACGTCCGTCAGTACCGTACAGGGCATAAAATTTCCTTTGATGTTTTGGGGGCATTTGCATTGCGCGAATATTTTTGCGCCTTTCGCCAGAGCATCATCAATATGTTCCTGGACGGTTGCCATCTGTTTCCGGGTGGTCATGGCGCCGATATCTATATTGAGATATTTTCCTTCTCCGATGCGCAGGCTTTCCACTCTTTCCTTGAGTGTCGCCAGAAATTCATTATAAACTTTTTTATTGACGTAGATTCTTTCTACGCCGCCGCAGGATTGCCCTGAGTTCTGCATACCGGCCCAAACGGCTCCGCAGGCCGCGCGATACAGATCCGCGTCATCGCAAACGATCATCGCATCGTTGCCGCCCAGTTCCAATACCAGAGGAGTCAATCGTTCGGAGGCTTTCTTCATCAGATATTTCCCGATGGGTACCGAACCGGTAAAAAATAATTTATCCACGCCGGCATCAATAAACGCGTCTCCCGCCTTGCTGCCGGGCATGTTAATATACGTAAAAACATGTTCGGGAAGCCTGACATATTCGACACATTCATTGAGGATATGGCCAACGACCTGCGTTTCCGATGCAGCCTTCAATATAACCGTATTGCCGGCCAGCAAACCCATGACCACTTCGGAAAAAGGAATGGAGAAAGGATAGTTCCACGGCGCAATAATACCGACAACTCCGTAGGGCACCCGGACGATGCGGCTGCGTTTGTTCATCAGCATGATATTACCGGCTCTGAGTTTCCTATCCTTCAGAAATTTTGCAGCGTTCTTGCAGTAATACGATGTTGCCAGCGCCGCCGGGGCCACTTCTGCTACCATCGCATCACACAAGGTTTTCCCGTTATCCTGTGAAATTATCCCTGCAATTTTTGCCGAATTCTTTTGAATATATTCGGCAAACTTCATGACATATTCGATTTTCTTTTTCATGGGCAGCGCCTGCCAGGCAGGTTGAGCCTTTCGGGCATTCTGCACAGCGGTTTTAACCTCTTCGACAGTATGAACCGGGTATATGGCGATTACCTCGCCCGTCGCGGGATTGGTGCAAACGGTTCTTTCTTTTTTCTGAACAGAAGTTTCTGTGCAGACCTCAAAATGTTTTGCCGCGCCTGATACTGGTGAAGTCATGATACGCCTCCTCTGATTGATGATCGATACTTGAGTTAATTATTCTTAATTCTCAAAAAGCCTGGTTTAATACTTCCAGGGCTTCGTGGTAACTGACTTCCACGGGACTAAAAGAAATGGCGCCGTCATTGATCGTGGCCTGCGCAATTGCCGCCAGCTCGTTCCTGGTCACGCCTGCCTGACTGAGACTTAGAGGGATTCCGCAGAGCTTGTTGAGATTCCCGGTCATACCGCGTATCGCAGCCACTGTGTTTTTACTTCTTTCATCAACCGGACCTTTCGCATAATCCTCGGGTGTTGTCAGGAAACGCAGGAGCTTTCCGATGCGCTTTGCCGTTTCCGGCGATTTCCTGATGTAAAATTCCAGACCGTAAGGCAAAAGGATGGAATTGGCCACGCCGTGCGGTACATGACACTGTCCGCCGGTGGCATGCGCAAGCGCATGAATAAGCCCGCACATGGAGTTGGCAAAAGCCACTCCTGCAAGAAGCGCGGCATTGGCCATGGCTAATCTCACATCCTTGTCGCTGCCGCTTTTTACAGCGCTTTCGATATTTTCATAAATCATCTCAATGGCTGAAAAAGCAAAAGCGTCACTCACCGGATTTTTCTGCGGACCGATATACGCCTCTACCGCGTGAGTCAACGCGTCCATTGCCGTAGCCGCGGTAATTTTCGGCGGCATGCTCACGGTCATCACCGGATCGAGGACGGCTACTTTCGGAAGCATCAGCGGTGAGGTAAACTGCATTTTCAAATTCTTTGCCGGATTAGCGATCACGGCCGCCATGGTAACTTCCGAACCGGTTCCCGCTGTCGTGGGTATGACAATAAAAGGTTTCATCGGCTTGGTCAGGCGGTTGTTTCCGGCAAACTTCATCAAATCATCCGTCTCCTCGGAGATGACAATATTCACGCCCTTAGCGCTATCGATAACCGATCCACCGCCGACGGCGATGATCGAATCACAGCCTTGCTGCCTGTAGATGGAGGCAATTTCATTAACGGCAATATTTGAAGAATCGACAGGCGTATCATCATACACCGCCCCTATCTTAACCTGGGTTCCTCCAAAACTATTGATGACATGATCAACCAATCCCGCCTTGGTCACTCCCTTGTCGGTAATGATGATCGGCATTTTCGCCCCAAGCAGCTCAAGTTCATAGGACATGCTTTCCAGCGCCTTGGAGCCTGAAATAATCTTCACGGAATTAAAAAACTCATAGTACTTGGGCAAGCCTTCCTTGGTTCCTGTATTCACAACATACCTCCTTTATTGATATTGAAATGGTTATATGAAGAATCCAATGGTTGCGTTGGTGTATGCCTTGACCATATTGATTAATGTCTTCATGGTCAGAGGTGGAACTTCTTTAATATAGAAGCGCAAAAGAAAACCGGGAAATAAGAGAGTCTGGGCGGCATTCATCACTCTGATCATGACCATCATGTGATTGAGCTCTCCTCTGACGAATTGCCGGTTATGATAAACCAAATCGGGCGTGCTCATTCTGCCGGTCATCGCCAAGTACGCAAACTCAATATTCTTGACGACCAATTCCAGATCCACGTGATAACCTTCTTTTTCACCGACATACTCCACCTTGTTTCCGTTTTTAAAAATCATCATGGACGGACCATTGTTGACACTGAAACAAAAAGAAAAAGGCCTCGGCAAAGAATCCATTTCTTTTTTTACTTCCGGTATGTTTTTATACGCCGTCTCAATGCCCATCCCTAAAAAATAAAGGCTTAATCTGGTAATTTGTGTCTTGATCCATTTTTTAGGCGGTTCGATCTGATATTTATTGTTCATAGCCCTCCCCTTATTTTTTCTATTGATACTTATATTGTAATTTTGAGAAACAAGAAAATTCCTTAAAATATTGTCGACTGTCGACAATCGACATAATATAATAATTTAATATTGTCAATTTGATTTTTGGCATTATATTGTGATTATTGAACAAATTAAGATTAAATGATCTATGTCATTATTAACATATGATTTTTTCGATTTTATCATATCGTGTTTTGTAGTTTTGTGATAAAAGAAGCATTAATTTTAGACTTCTTTGTATTAAATTATCAGTTGATAAATAAATATGATTGGAAAACAAAAATTATCAAATTTGAATAACATAACTCAGCTACCTGACCAAATAGCGGAATACCTTGCCGAAAAAATCATTCATATGGAAATCAAACCCGGCGAACGCATTTTTGAGGCGAAGATTGCCCAGGAATTAGGCATCAGCCGAAGTCCCGTTCGGGAAGCCCTTTATATACTCAACAAACAGTTTCTTGTGGAATTTCAGCCGCGTCGCGGAGTCATTGTTTCGGGCTTTTCCATCAAGTTTATTTCGGATTTGTATGATGTGCTGACCGCCCTTTATACCCGCCTCGCGCAAAAAGGCTTATCGCTTGCAACGGATGAAAATCTCAAACAAATAACTCCTATTTTAAAATCCATGGAGGAATGTGCTGATAAATCCGATTTCGAAGGGTATTATGATGGAATGTTCGAATTTACATCATTTTGCATGAAAAAGGTCAACAACCCGATTTTGGAACAAATCATTCTCAATCTTTGGCCAAGCAAAAGACGTATGGAATTTGCCACCTTATACCGGCGCAAGGAAAGCCTGCGGGAAAATTTGAATTTCTTCCTCAAAGGCACAACGGCCTATATGGATGGACATCTGGAGTTGGTTGAAAAATATATCAGTGAGTATATTGAGCACGAAAAGGAGTGCGCTATCCAGTTAGCACATGAGTTTAATCAGGATGGTATAGGCACAAAATAATCGTTGCTCGTCTTATAATCCTCATAAATTATTTTTGATTACACAAAATGATACAGACATTTAATGGGCGATAAGAAAAAGATACTTCCAAAATCTTGCAATCGAGCAGTCTTCAATAAACAATTAGCGACCATCCATAAACAACTCTGTCAGTTTATCCGTAGAGAAGAAGCTTCTTATGATGGTTCCTCGAATGTACCCGATTCACTTATGGGACACCTTGAGCGAGTAGCAGTTTACGCCGTTCGTCTGGCGTCCAAAGAAGGGGTTGATCCAATGCGTGCTGAGCTGGCCGGACTATTTCATGATGCCGGAAAATTTCACGGCGGGACATATCATGAAGATAATAAACCGGAAGAAGAATATTCCATTGAGGTACTTCATCAGTTAGCCGAAGACGACGTTTTAAGTCCGGATATTATAGAAGATGTGTCCGACGCGATTCGACAGCTTTATCGTGACGATTTTAAGCAAACGCCCTTGAGTATGGTTCTTTTTGACGCCGACAATCTGGACAAAATAGGCTTGCTCGGTATCGCCAATTATTTCATCAAATCGGGTTTGCGGGGCCGGGGAATAACAACCGAAATGATCACCGATCTTACCGTAGAATTAACCTACGCACGATACGCGGCGCGCAGATTTTATACAAAAACCGGACGCGCTCTTGCCGAGCGCAGATCTACAGACACGATTCATTTTATTCATCACTTTCTCGCAACCCTCAAAGAAGACGGTCTTTTCGAAACCCGTATTGAACATGCCCTGGTATCCGATGTGGAACTGGAAGTTGTTACACCATCTGCCTGTCATTGCGGCGCAGCCATGAAAATAAAACAAACATGGATCGAGCAGGGCGTGAAGTGCACGGAGATTCATCTGGAGATAGCCTGCTCGTCCTGTGGCAACAAACAGAAAATAAAGTTCTGCCGCCCAATGTTTGTGGTGTGAAATCGCACTGGTTGAAGATAATTCCTGAAGAAAATCAATGGTATGAACCCCAGGGCAAGCCCTGTACCCTCCGCTATGCGGGATTGTTC
>DJVN01000244.1 GCA_002441205.1 Syntrophaceae bacterium UBA6255
GGCACAGGAAATGGTTTGCTTCTTCGAATAAGCCCGACCAGCGTGGAGTATAAAATACGAGTGGTTAGAAGAAATTGAAACCACAAATAGATATTTACACAATATATTTTGTGATTGATACATGATTCAAATACAAGATATTTCTTTATATCTCTCCACTATGAAACATGTACAATTATGTTCCATTATTTTTTAAGCTATACAAACATGTACTCGTTATATTTTGGTTAATTAATAATTTATCATTTAATAACAAGCAATTATTTAGCTTATATTTTGTTGGCACAAGTATTGCTAATATTTTCTCTCACGGACATCTGTTCGGCAATCTGTCAGATGTCCGTGATTGCAATTAACGACGCCTAGATCTATTAGAAAATAGATGCGGGGGAACCGGTATTTTGGGGCGAATTTCCAAGGAATAGGATACTTCCAAGTCCAAGCCCGTCAGCTAACCTCGTCGGCCTATGGGAGGAAAAAGAAGATGTTTATTCTTCTTTCGACGGATGTATTGATATTGCGACTCTGTCCATATCTGACATTGGTGAAATGTTCAACTTGCCTGTTGCCAATTCTTAATTTATTTTTCTCAAGTCTTATCATCTCACAAGAGAACCGAATACGAATACCCATCTCCTATGCCGACTGTTATTTTTTAACAAAAAAACAAATTTAAAAAGAAACTAGTCGGATATAACCGCAGAGGTTTATCAATTATGGATAAATTCGATTCAGCACACGAAAAAAGTTTAAAGCACAGGCTGTGGCATAAACTTGTGGGAGAACCACGCGATGTAAACGAGCCATCTCTCTTTCATAAATTATCGCTCATTCCAATACTTGCGTGGATTGGTCTAGGAGCCGATGGTCTATCATCTTCATCATATGGACCGGAAGAAGCCTTTAGGACGCTGGGCACTCACACTTACATAGCCCTTCTCCTCGGTATAGCCACGGCATTTACCGTTTTTATCATTGCTTATGCGTATTCGCGCATCATCGAACATTTTCCGCAAGGCGGAGGAGGATACATTGTATCAACAAAAACTATCAGCAACAGCGCCGGCGTAGTATCAGGCAGCGCCTTGATCATAGACTATATGCTGACAATTACCGTTTCGCTGGTTTCCTGCGGTGATGCCATTTTCAGTTTTTTGCCGATTGCATATCAAAAGTACAAACTCATATTCGTTGCATTTCTCATTATGATGCTTGTTATCATGAATCTGCGCGGAGTGAAGGAATCCGTTATTGCCCTCGCCCCCATATTTATTGTTTTTGTCGTAACTCATATTCTGCTCATCGCCCGAGGCATATTTTATCATGCCGATCAATTTGGATTAGTATTGGGTCAATTTAACAGCAGCTTTAAACAGGATATTGGAACAATCGGTTTTATCGGCATATTGGCTATATTTTTGCGGGCTTTCTCCCTGGGTGGGGGAACGTATACCGGAATAGAAGCTGTCTCTAATGGTATACAGATTATGCGGGAACCGCGTGTACAAACGGGCAAGCGAACCATGCTTTACATGGCGGTATCGCTTGCTTTTACCGCGTCCGGCTTGCTGATTTGTTATGCTCTCTTTCAAGTAACGCCAGTTGAAGGTAGAACTCTTAATGCGATTCTTGCCGGTGAAGTATTTCGCAACTGGCCTTTATCTTCATGGATAGTTCTTATAACAATATTCTCCGAAGGCGCCCTGCTCCTGGTTGCCGCCCAGGCCGGCTTTGTTGACGGACCAAGAGTTATGGCCAACATGGCAACAGACTTCTGGCTTCCTCATCGCTTCGCCATGCTTTCCGAACGTCTCACCATGCAAAACGGCATAATATTGATGGGCATTGCATCCATAAGTCTGCTTTTATATACAAACGGTTCAATATCTGCTCTTATAATAATGTATTCGATTAACGTTTTCGTGACGTTTTCCTTATCTCAGTTGGGAATGATACGTTTTTTTCTTCGCGACAAAGAAAAAGATAAAAATTGGAAGAGACACATAATTATTCATATAATTGGTTTTGTTCTTTGCGTGACGATACTCTGTGTCATACTCTACGAGAAATTTGGTGAAGGTGGCTGGATAACATTAGCAATAACATCTGTTTTAATCGCATTATGCTATTTGATTAAAAAACATTATCTTAACGTACGGAAGGAAGCGCGTAAACTAGAAAATATTTTACAGAAAATTCATCCAGGCAAAAAATTCAATAACGAGCCTTTGAATCCAAAAGAACCCACGGCGATCCTTCTTGTCAGTGGATATAACGGATTCGGCCTGCATACATGGTTCGCAATTAACCGTAAATTCCCGCATTTCTATAAAAACTTTATTTTTATCTCGATTGCTGAAGTTGATCAGGGATCATTTAAGGGATCTACGGAAATGGAACAATTGAGAATTTCGGTAGAAGACGGTTTGAAAAAATATGTCGAACTTGTCCGTTCCTATGGCATGCCAGCAGACTATAGAATGGATTCCGGAACTGACGTGGTCGAAACAGCCACTCAAATGTGCCAATCGCTGGCGAATGAATTCCCGAAGTCCATGGTTTTCACCGGAAAACTAATTTTTCGCCAGGAACATTTTTATCAAAGGGCACTACATAATGAAACAGCTCACGCCATTCAGCGACGCTTACAGTGGGATGGTATCGAAACAGTTATAATGCCCATTAGGGTTTGAACTTAATGAAGGCTAAACTCATTGGGAAAAGTGCCGTTCGTATATTAATTGTTAGAGCTATATAAGAGAAGAATAAATGATGTGCGTGTCTACCTTGTTATTTAGATATTAATTTTTCTAACCTGTTTTACAGGAGAGTTATTATGAATTTCATAATCCGCAATAAAGTTACTTTTATAAAAATTGGGGAAATATTATTTTTTGGTGCATTAATTTTGATCATGACGGAGCTGATACATGTTTTCAATGCATTTTCAACTCCATCAACCGCAGCATTCAGTTTCCTGATAATTGTTTTACTATCAGCATTTTTTGGCGACTTATTGGTGGCTATCATCACATCAATAGTCGCTACGCTCTGTTTTGATTATTTTTTTCTACCACCATTTGGAACTTTCCATATTGCTGCTTATTCTGATTGGATTTCGCTGGTGGCATTTCTCGTCGCTTCTGTAATCATCAGTTATCTTAATGCGTCGGCAGCAAAAAATGCAACAAATGCAAAAGAGCTTAAAAAGGCAATGGAGCAACTTAAAGAATTTGCAGAATTTCTTCTGACCACGCCATACGATCAACTTACACTTTCAGGAATTGCGATTGCAGCCTTACGCATTTTCTCCTTAGAATACTGCTCCATACACGTTTATAGTGAGGGTAAATGGGATCATTATACAGGAACTGCGGAATCGAGAATTTTTGAGGATGTTAAAAACCAAATGAAACTTGTCCAAGATCACCCAACGCAGTTAATAGATTTTGCGGATGAGAGTCTATTGGGCGTTCAATATATGCAAATTAACAAGGGGACAATTCCAGTAGCATTACTGGCAATCAAGAGCAGCACATTGCCTTCTGAGGCTATAGGAACCATGGCTTACATGATTGGTGTTCGGTTAAACACGATTACGAAAAACAAAAAGCCAAGCAAGCAGGCAATTGCTGAAATCTAGCTTAATATGTGGTAAAATCATCAAATGTAAGTCATATTTTTTAATTTGTCGGCTGTTCGATAACAGACCGAATATTTATAACCAGGAGGAACCATGAAACTAAAAACAAAACTTTCATTAGGTTTAGGATTTTTGTTTGCAATCATTTTCACTCTTGCAGGTGTTTGTTCCTATTATGTTGCAAGATTGGGGCAGGAATCTGACAACATCCTGAAGAATAATTACAAATCCATTGTCTATTCCAGAAATATGCTTTCTGGTCTTAGCGATATGAGAACTTCTATCAGTAGCGTCATATATAGTAAAAGTAATACTGCAAGAATGTCTGATTATTACCTAAAGCTTTTCGAATCAGGGGAAAATGTATTTGAGACTAATTTAAAAGATGCAAACAACAACATAACAGAGATCAATGAGAAAGAATATATCGAGGGACTCAACCATGAATATGAGAATTTTTTGAAGCTTTGTCGTCAGATGCAGAGCGTTTCGGGCGAAAGCTCGTTGTATTTTAGCGACTTCCTGCCAGCTTACGAAAAACTGAAGCAATCCATCAATAATATTTATGACGTAAACATGCAGGCAGTCGTGCGTAAAAGCGAATTAACTAAGCACGATTCCGCTAATTTTCACAGGTATATGGCTATGATAGGAGCTATCTGCCTCCTATTGGCGTTGGGATATTTTTGGTATTTCCCTGTCTATATATCCTCTACCCTTAGCTATCTCTCTGACAAGATGAGAACTTTACTGAAGAACAGTGGCATTACCTTTGATATAAAAACAAGTGACGAGGCTCATGTCATTCTTCAAGGTATAAACTTACTCGAAAACAATTTAGGCATAAAGAGTAAGGATAAGTAATAGAAAAAATGTTTCATGAATTACTTAAACGTTCTTATATTTCGCTTTCGCGGTATAAGTTCCAATGGTCTTTGACTATTGGAACGTTCGTCCAACAAATTTCAGTACGCTACACTTCTGAAACTTGGGACTCACTATTCGGTATCGTCGTTGTTTTTACTCTTCTTACGGAAAAATTTCGGATCAATTCCCAATTTATTAATTTTGTATTGAATAATTCGCTT
>DJVN01000264.1 GCA_002441205.1 Syntrophaceae bacterium UBA6255
AATGAAAATTAGGATTATTCAGAGACTTGCCGAGCCGGTCTGTCCCCAAATCCATCCCGTAAACGACCCAGGCTTTCTTTTTCGCCAGTATTCTGTTGACCAGATGGTGTCCGATAAATCCGTTCACACCAAGAATTAATATTTTCATTTTAGTTCTTTTACCTTTTTGTTTTCAAAATAGTTATTAATTTGTTCACCTCTAAGGCGTTTCCTTTTTACTTCAATATCGACGAACTTTATAGCATTTTTACCCGTTTGCACAAGAATTTCTTTGTCTGTAAGAATTAATTTGCCCGGACTGACGGATTCATTCGCAACTGCCGGTTCGGCCCACCAGATAATAATTTTTTCATCATTATCGAACAAGGCAAAAGCGCCGGGATAAGGTTCGGTGACAGCACGAATTAAATTGTAAATCTCATCGGCTGATTTATTCCAGTTAATGCGGCCATCCTCGGGACGTCTTCCGCCGTAGTAACTTCCCTGACTCAAATCCTGCTTATGCCGCGGAATTTGACCTTTTTTAATTAAAGGCAGCGCTTCGTCCAGAAGTTCTTTTGCGGCACCGCAGAGCTTATCGTACAAGGTTTTAGCAGTATCTGAGACGTCTATCACGACCGGCTTCTGGCCAACAATGTCTCCGGCATCAGGTTTTTCGATCATATAATGCAGTGTTACGCCGGTTTTTGCCTCACCGTTGATTATCACCCAGTTGACCGGACATCGTCCCCGGTAATAAGGCAAATATGATCCGTGCAGATTAAAAGCTCCGACACTTGGCAGATCAAGGATTTTCTGACAGATCATTTTCCGGTAATAAAAAGAAAATATTATGTCTGGACTAATTGCCGCTATTTTATCTATCCAATCAGGAGAATTGATTTCTTCCGTTGTATATACAGTAATGCCTTTTTGACCAGCCCAGTTTTTAACCGAACCGAACCAGCAATTTTCACCGGGATCATCTTCATGAGTGAACACAGCCGCTATATCATAACCATGCCTCAACAGAGATTCCAGACCGGTAAGGCCCATGTTGTGATAAGCAAACACAACCGTTTTCATTTTAATATTTCTCACTTGTTTCTTAAAATCCCTCCCTTTACAAAAGGGAGGAAATCCCCTCTTTTGTAAAGAGGGGATTGGTGGAGATTTCTTTGATACTTTATATCAGTTCCTTACTGCTTGCAGCTATGTGAACTTTTTCAATCACGTATTCCGGCCGTTTGCGGGCCTCCACATAAATACGGCCGATATATTCGCCGATAACTCCCAGAGCGAAAAATTGCATGCCGACAAATACAAACAACACGGCAAACAGCGTGAATATTCCATCAGCCGCCCACTGAACGCCGTAAACCAGTCTGGCAATAGCCAGAAAGATACCGAAACAAACACCCAGAAAAGACATCAGTATTCCGCCGTACATTATAAGTTTCATCGGGAAATCCGAGAAAGACGCGACCAGATCGAATTGCAGATTAATCAATTTCCCTAAAGGATAGCTGGATTTACCGCCATGCCGCTCTTCATGATTAACTTCAATCTCCGTAATACGTTTGGCAAAAACCGTCGCTAACGCCGGAATAAAAGTAGCGTGCTCGTGACATTGAATCATACGTTCCACAACAGAACGCCGGTATGCCCGTAACATGCATCCCCAATCCCGCATACTGACTCCGGTAATTTTTCTGGCAACTACATTAATTGCTTTTGAAGGCAAAATACGCAGGAAAGAATCTTTACGTCCCTTTCTTATCGAGCCGACAACATCATAGCTGCCCTCTTCCATTACTTTAACCAGCTTCGGTATTTCTTCAGGGGGATTTTGCAAATCCGCATCCATCGTAACTACAATATCCGCCTGGACAACCGAAAAACCGGCCATGATGGCCGCGTGCTGGCCGTAATTGCGGGTGAGCTCCACAACCTTCACATGAGCATCCTTTGTAAAACCTTTGAGAATTTCCAGAGAATTATCATGACTTCCGTCATCAATAAGAATTATCTCAAAGCTTTTATTCAGCCCCTGCATCACCGGCATAAGACGCCGCATCAATACCGGCAGATTTTCTTCTTCATTATAAACGGGGATAACGACTGCTACCTGCATATTACCCATTTTTAATAATCTCCTTTATTACTTTACAGACATACTCCACGTCTTTTTCCGGCATATCCGGAAATAAAGGCAAAGAAATAATCCTCTGCGCCGCTTTTTCTGTTTCCGCCAGCAGTTCAATGCTTGGCGCGTATCTTTCTCTCACATAACTCAAGGCATGAGTTGGTGGGAAATGCAAACCGTAACCTATATTATAATCTGATAACCTGCTCATAAATTCATCTCTATTTAAAGCCAGAACCTTAATCACAAAAAGATGCCAGGCATGAACGTGATTATATTCGGGAATTTGAGGCAAATCAATACCGGAAATATCCTCGAGGCCTTCCAGATAAAGTTGGGCTAGCCTGGTACGCTTTTGATTAAACTCCTGCCATCGCTCCATTTGCGCCAATCCCAGCGCAGCTAGAATATCCGGCATATTATATTTATATCCCGGCCCGGCTATATCGTACGATGGATTACCGCCCTTACCGTATCTTTTCCAGGCGTCTCTTTCGATTCCATGAAATCTCAGCAGCCGCAATTTCTTCTCCAGTTCGGCATTGCTCAAAGTTATCATTCCGCCTTCACCGGTGGTGATATTTTTTATCGGATGAAAAGAAAAGATAGCCGTGTGACCGAAACCGCCGGCGTGAACTCCTTTATAGTAAGTCCCTACTGCATGAGCAGCATCTTCGATAACAGTTAAATTATATTTGCGCGCCAGATTATTTATCTTATCCATATCAGCGGGAGCTCCGGCGAAATGCACCGGAATAATGGCCTTCGTTTTCTTCGTGATTTTTTTTTCTATCAAATCCGGATTAATATTCAGCGTACCATAATCAATATCAACAAACACCGGTGTTGCTCCGCGCAGTGCAATCATATTTACGGTCGAGGCAAACGTCATCGACGGCGTAATTATTTCATCTCCCTCACTAATGTTCAGAGCGGTAAGCGCAATATGCATTCCGGCAGTAGCGGAATTGATAGATATCGCTTGCTGAGAACCGGTGAGCTGACAGAATTTATCTTCAAATTCCTTGCAAAGCGCGCCCGTCGTAATCCATCCTGATTTTAAACAGG
>DJVN01000094.1 GCA_002441205.1 Syntrophaceae bacterium UBA6255
GGCCGCAACATCAGCGTTATCCGGTTGATCACACGGATGATCTTCATCTGGTTCATGCGGGAGCGCGGCCTCGTGCCCAAGGCTCTCTTTGATCAAAGGAAAATGCAGGACATCCTGAAAGATACCGGGCAGGAATCCTCAACCTATTACAAAGCGGTCTTGCAGAATTTATTTTTCGCCACCCTGAGCACACGGAAAGAAGAACGGCAGTTCCGTAGCGAAATTCGCGGGTATAAGGGCTACAATCCCGATTTCGGCAATCAATATGTTTCCCGTTATCACGACCTTTTTAAAAACCCGGACGACATCAAAACATATTTCGGCAATATTCCCTTTCTCAACGGCGGGCTGTTTGAATGTCTTGACGACAAACCCAACGGCCTTTACATCGACGGTTTTACATCAGTCAAAAAGAACCAGCCGGAAATGCCCAATTTTCTTTTCTTTGGCGATGAAAAAAAAGTCGATCTCAATCAGGTGTATGGCACGACCAATAAAAAATATAACGTTCGCGGGCTGTTGAACATTTTGTCGTCATTCAGTTTCACCATTGATGAAAATTCCATGGACGATCAGGAAGTCGCCCTTGATCCTGAGCTTTTGGGACGGGTCTTTGAAAACCTGTTGGCCAGCTTCAATCCGGAAACCGCGACGACAGCGCGCAAAGCCACCGGCAGTTACTACACGCCGCGCGGCATTGTCGATTACATGGTGACCGAATCCCTTAAAGCTTATTTCAAAACCCATCTTACCCCGGATGGTCATTCCATGCACTCACCCGTTAGTCATTCCGAGCGGTGCGAGGAATCTTTGGATGGCAAAATCGACAAGCTTTTCTCTCCATCGGAGGAGACCAACCCTTTCGGTTCCAAGGAGACAGAACAAATTGTTGACTTGATCGAAAGCGTTAAAATTGTCGATCCGGCGGTCGGCTCCGGCGCATTTCCGATGGGCGCGCTCCACAAGATGGTGTTTATTCTCAATAAAGTTGATCCCGGCAACGCGTTGTGGAAACAGGCGCAAATCAAGGCGGCAGGCGGCATCACCGATCCTGCCATCCGGCGCGACACCATCAAGAGAATTGAAGAGTTTTTCCGGGGGAAAAACGCCGATTACGGACGCAAGCTGTATCTGATTCAGCGATGTATTTACGGCGTGGATATCCAGCAGATTGCTGTTGAAATCGCCAAACTTCGCTTTTTCATCGCCCTGCTGGTTGATGAAAAAATAGAGCCGGAAAAAGATAATTGGGGAATTGAACCTCTGCCGAATCTGGACTTCAAGATCATGCAGGGCAACAGTCTGATTTCCAATTTCATGGGCATTGATTTCGACGCGGATGAGACTGGCGCGGGAAAACAAATGCAATCCGGTTTTGATTTTACAGATGCTGAAGACGACCTTGTCAAGACCTTTGAGCAAACGAAGATTGATTTTCAAAACGAGGCCGATACCAAAAGAAAAAACGAACTGAAGGCCGAAGTTGAAAATCTGCTGATTGCCATCTTCGAACAGCGTGCCAGGAGACAGCGCAGCGATTATTTTAAGGCGCTGGAGGACATTGAAAGAAAAAACGCCGTCATGCCCAATGCTGAAAAAAGGGAGGAAATAATCGCCCAGGAAAAACATAAATTATCCAAGAAAACCGGATTCGATCTCGAAAACATTGAAAAACAATTGCGGGAATTCACTGGCAAAAAGAAAACTAAACCTTTCTTTCCCTGGCGGCTTTATTTTGCCGAAGTCTTTGAAAAAGGGGGATTTGATGTTGTTATCGGCAATCCGCCGTATGTTCGTCAGGAATCCATCAAAGCCATCAAACCCGATCTGGAACAGGCCTTTCCCGGCTTTTATTGCGGCACAGCCGATCTTTACACCTATTTCTATAAGCGCGGAATTGATCTGCTTAAAAACGGCGCGCATCTGTGTTTCATTGCGCCCAACAAATTCATGCGCGCCTCTTATGGGAAAAACACGCGCCGGTTGCTGGGGAAAGAAGTCACGCCAAAGCAGATTATCGATTTCGGCGATCTTCCCATATTCGACGCAACAACTTATCCTTCCATCGTTCTCATTCAAAATTGTAGGGCGCACTCCCTGAACGCGCCGCTTTCTAATGCCGGAGCTGTAGGGCGTGATCCCCGATCACGCCGCACACCGCACGGCGGATTGCCCAGCGTTCATGTAGGGCGCGTTTCCCAAACGCGCCGCTTGCCTGAAGTCGGATTGTGCGGGGGAGAAGCCAGCGGCGTGCTCGGGGAGCACGCCCTACGGGTTGCCACCTTTACCGACATTGCCCAAATTGAAAAGCCGGAACAAACCCTCAAGGAAATCGGCTTTACGCTTTCGCCAAACGATCTGAAAGAGGAAGGCTGGACGCTGGAGAAACCGAAAATCCTGGCGCTTATGGATAAACTTCGCAAGGCCGGAAAACCGCTGGGCGAATATGTGCAGGGCAGATTTTACTATGGCATCAAAACCGGCTTCAATGAAGCCTTTGTCATTGACGAAGAGACAAGAAGGAAACTGATTGCCGAAGACCCGAAAAACGCCGAACTCATCAAGCCGTGGCTGCGCGGACGCGACATCAAAAAGTGGAAAGCCGAATGGGCGGGTTTATATTTGATTACCATTCCCAGTAGCGCCAATAAAGAATGGCCCTGGTCAAAAGAAAAATCAGAAACGAAAGCCCGTCAGATATTTGCAAAAAAATATCCGGCGATTTGTAAACATCTATTACAACATGAAGATAAACTTCACAAAAGAGATGATCAAGGCCAGTTCTGGTGGGAATTGAGATCATGCGCTTATTATGAGGATTTTGAAAAACCCAAAATAATCTATCCCGATATCGCACAGGCAACAGAATTTAGTTATGATAAAGACAACTTCTATCTGGGGAATACAGCATATATAATTCCGACAAATGAAACTTGGTTGCTTGGCATTCTCAACAGCAGACTAATGTGGTGGTTCTATTTAAGTCTAAGTTCAATGATACGTGGCGGCTTTGTACGTTTCATAGCGCAATACATGGAACAGTTGCCAATTGTTCAAACCGGTGCAGAAAACAGACAGTTCATCATCGAACGTGTCCAGAAAATTCTTGACGCACCGGACAGTCCGAATGTTCCCAAACTCGAAGATGAAATTAACGAGATGGTCTATAAACTTTATGACCTCACCCCGGAAGAAATCGCCATCGTAGAAGGAAAATAAGTATCAAATCTAATATAAAAGGTTTTTGACTATGCCCAAAAGAAATCTGCATGAAAAACCATTTGATGAGGGAACAAAAGATAAATTGGAGCTTTACCGCGGATACCTGCGTGAATGGCTTCCTGTTTTTATAAATTCTCCTTCTGTGGATACATTGCAGATATTTGATTTTTTTGCCGGTCCCGGACTCGACATTGATGGCAATTCCGGCAGTCCGGTTATCACCTGTGATGAAATTCGAAACGTCTTGGATCAGTGTCATAAGCGACATTTGAAGGTTTGTCTGTATTTTAATGAGCATGCCGCAGATAAATATCAAAAATTATTAAATTGTATCAATGCTCAGAAGCCGTATTTGGCGGGTGTGGCATTTGATACGAGACAGGATGATTTTCATGACGCTTTCAAAAAATGGCAACCTTTAATGCGGGGCAGAGTGGCCAATCTTCTGTTTCTGGACCAGAACGGGGTGGATCAAATAACAAAGCCAATTTTTCAAAGTATTGTGAAAATTCCAAGGACAGATTTTCTCTTCTTTATTTCATCAGCAATGGTTAACAGATTTAAAGAGAGCAAGGAGATATGCGGCCACTTGCCCATTAAAAAAGAAGATTTTTCTTCCATGAACGGCCAAAATGTTC
>DJVN01000120.1 GCA_002441205.1 Syntrophaceae bacterium UBA6255
CTTTGAGGTTCCACCACCACCAATTATTAAGATTTAATGTTTTCATCATCGTTTTCATAAATTGCACTCAAATTTGACGTCCATATAGCAACAAGATATCTTTCTGTCAATATATTTTTAATGAGACTCGTCAAGACCGAGCGAAGCGAAGGTCGAGGCGTTAGTCGAATTATCCCAGGAACGAAGTGACGTGGGATTTGACACTCGCTGATAGTGAGCCAAGCTGAAGACGAACGAAGGCGGAGAGGAGAGAGATTTGAGACTCGCTAAAATCTATTGCTTGAATCAAAAAGGCAGCGAAACCTGTATCAAAGAGGCATAGCAGCGGCGGCAATGCTTTTGTTGCAGGGAACGGGCACGGCAGGCATCAAGATCAATAAAATATCCGTATTTATCGCACCAGACGTTTTCTCTGTGTGTTTTGTTTTTTTTATGGGGCAAATGACTTTCTGCTTGATTATTCAGAGCTATCTTCTTCATGGCAAAAAGATATGAAACAATAGCTATAAATGTCAATATAAGTTTTAATCTTTCTTGACACCCGTTCACATATTTTTATTGTGAAACACCAAATGAACTCTAAAGCTTGCTTTGAGGTTCATACCCGTGATATAAGTTTGCAACCATTTTAAACTTTTTCTTATCGGGAACGGATATTATGGCGTTTGTGGACAACACTTTAGCGGTTATGAAGAGCATCAGAGTACAGGATATTCTTGATGTAATGATCATTGCCCTAATGATCTTTGCCGTTCTGACCTGGTTTAAAACCAGAGCTTCACGTTTTGTGCTCATCGGGATATTCCTTCTGGGTGGCGTTTATGTTGCTGCCCGTTTTTTTCAACTTTATCTTACAACTATTGTTTTACAGGGATTCTTCGCCATTTCACTATTTGTCTTAGTTGTCATTTTTCAGGAAGATTTGCGCGCTTTTTTTGAAAGATTGGCCGTGCTGGGCAATATCGGAAAGAAATTTTCATCGTTGTCCGGCCTGAAATCAACGTCTGAAATCATTGCTCAAACAGCGGTGAATCTGGCTAAAAAAAAGATCGGCGCTTTGATTGTTATACAAGGAATCGATCCATTAGATAGGCATATCAATGGTGGAACAGGTTTGGATGGAATCATCAGTGATTCTCTTTTGGAGAGTCTATTCGATCCTCATTCCATTGGTCATGACGGTGCGGTCATCATAAACGGCAACAGGGTTACCAAGTTTGGCTGTCATTTGCCGCTTTCTGTGAACACTGCAAAATACGGTAACATCGGATTGCGCCATACCGCTGCGCTGGGTCTTGCCGAAAGATCCGATGCAATGTGTATTGTCGTTTCGGAAGAACGGGGAACAATATCTCTGGCTTATCTGGACAATCTTACCGTGATTCAAAATGCCGCTGCACTGCATGAAACGCTGGAACAGTTTTTTATTCGCAACAATCCGGGGAAAAATTCTCATCCCGCATTAAATTGGCTCAAAGAAAACACGCTGGAAAAAATTATTGCGATTGTGATGGCCTGTTTTTTATGGATTGCTTTTGGATATCAGAGAGACATTGTGCGTCGGGAACTCATCGTTCCCATTGAATATAAAAATATTCCTAAAAACTGGCAGATTGGTGAAACACAGGTAACGGATGCTAAGATAATTCTTAAAGGGCCGGAACAGGCTTTTCGCCTTCTTGACGAGCGTTCGTTGAAATTGTCACTCGATTTATCAGGAGTTGTTGACAGGAAACAGGATTTTTATTTGACCGCTAATATGATTAACGTTCCGTCCAGATTAACGGTTGCCGATATTATTCCCTCAAAAATTCATATTCCTGCTTCCAAACAAATTATCTGGACTTTTCCTGTACGTATCAGCACAGAGAATGCATTGGCGCAAAATCTTTTATTGCAAAAAATGAGTGTCACGCCGTCCACAGTCCGGGTTTTAATCAGCGCGCAGGCCGATCCGGAAAAAATTAAAGTAGAAACAGAACCGGTTGATCTGCAAAAAATATTATCCACGACGACGATTGATACGAAAATCGTGCTCCCCTTAGGCGCTTCTTTCCCGGAAGGACAATCGCCGGCTGCTCGGGTGCAGATTAAGGTGAAACAAAAGGCTTCTTAAATGAGGCAGGCATGACGTCTAAATATCACAAAAGATCCAGGAAAGCCGGTCTTGCGCCCGGAAGTCTGGTGCACATCGGCAGTCCGTATGCCGAAAAATCAAAAATCACTCTCCTGCGATACAATGAAGGTTTTTTTGAAGCAAAGGACCTGGAAAATCTGAAGGATTTCCAGGCGGATAAAGATAAAGAGACCATCACCTGGCTGAATGTCGACGGATTACAGGACATAAAATTATTCGAAGAAATCGGCAGAATTTTCGGGTTGCACCCGCTTGTTTTGGAAGATATTTTAAATACTGCTCAGCGTCCGAAAATGGAAGATTACGGAGACTATCTTTACCTCGTGGCAAGAAATTTTCACGATCAGGAAAACGGTGGTTTGCTTTCCGAGCAGATCAGTATCATTCTGGGAAAAAATTTCATTCTTTCTTTTCGGGAAAAAGAAAGCGATCTTTTCAAATCGATCCAGGAAAAAATCAGTCTAAACAAGGGCAGGATACGAAAAGAAAACACGGATTATCTTGCCCACGCCCTGTTGGATAATATTGTCGATAATTATTTTGTTATTCTCGAAAATCTGGAGGAAAAAATTGAAGCTCTCGAAGACGATCTGATCAGACAGCCCGATAGCTCATCCCTCCAGGCAATTCACATGCTCAAGCGAAAACTGATTCTTTTGGGCAAATCGCTGTGGCCCCTGCGGGAAGCTATCAGCGCCCTGGAGAGGTCGGATTCGGCGCTGATTAACAAAACAACGGTTGTGTACTTCAAGGATATCTATGATCACACCATCGCGATCATCGATACCGTGGAGACATTCAAGGACATGCTTTCCGGTATTCTGGATGTTTATCTGGATACCGTCAGCAACCGGTTGAATGAAGTCATGAAAATTCTGACGATCATTGCGACCATTTTCATGCCTCTGACATTCATTGCCGGAATATACGGTATGAATTTCAAGTACATGCCCGAGCTGGACATGCGCTGGGGGTATTTCGGAATTTTAGGCGTCATGCTGCTGGTCGCTTTGCTCATGGTGAGATATTTTAGAAAAAAGAACTGGTTTTAACTTGCCATTCCCCGTAGCTTGCTGCGGGGGAGATTCATTTTTGTTGCATTCAATCGTAAAATATGTAAAATTTACCTAGAATTTATTTAAGAATCAGGAGGCATTGAAAATGGGAGTTTTTTCAGCAAGCGATATCATGGAAGTCGCCATCAGAATTGAAGAAAACGGCGTTAATTTCTATAAATTTGCCGAACAAATTGCTAAAAAGGAAGACGAAAAGAAGCTTTTTGCCCAGTTGGCGCAGGCGGAAGTTGCTCATAAAAAAACGTTTGAAAAACTTTTTGCCGGAATGGAAAAATCCAATATGCCGGAGAGCTATGAGGGAGAATTCGGCGCTTACCTGCGTTCCTATGTGGATAACAATTTGATTTTTACCAAGGAAATCATGGACAAACAACTAGCTAAGGTTACGGATACCATGTCCGCGCTGGAATTCGCCATTCAGAGGGAACTGGATTCCATTCTTTATTATCATGAAATCAAAAAACTGGTGCCGGCGGCACAGCACGATGCGTTGGAGAAGATCATCGAAGAGGAGAGAAAACATTTTCAGTCGCTTACCAACATGAAAAAATGTCTGGCGTAAAACCATATAACTAAACAAATAATAAAAAAGCCGCCTTTCGAGGCGGTTTTTTTTGTGGTTGTTTAGTGAATACGGATTGGTATAATATCCCAACGCATTTACTGGAAATTATCAGTTCTGTGTATATTAGGGATTAACATTTGAAAGATTTATTGTGAGACTCAAATTTCAAAAGCGTAGCGCATTGAAATTTGTAAGTCGAACAATCCCACACAGCGGAGGGTATGATACCCTGCCCCTTTGAGCGGAATTAGCGTCCTGTTCCGACAGCTATCGGAATTGCCCTCGGGTTCATACCCGTGATTAAATCGAAAATCATCTGACGTTCTCTTTCAGGAAGAACATAGGCAAGGTGCTTAAAAATCAAATCGAGATACGTGTATGAATATCCGTCGAACGTTACATTTGCGGCGCAATACAGCAGACCATGTTGTCCTTCAGGGGATGAGCTTTTTCAAAGCCCTATCTATTTATCTGTTTTAATCTCCAACTTCTTCTTGTGGCGGTCGAGAGCAAGAGCGATAAGTTTGTCCAAAAGGTCGCTGTATTTCAAACCGGTGGCTGCCCAGAGTTTGGGATACATGCTGATGCTGGTGAAGCCGGGAATCGTATTTATTTCGTTCAGATAGAATTTGTTTGTTTTCTTATCCAGAAAGAAATCCACCCGCGCCATGGAAGAACAGCCCAGCGCCATGTAGCCTTCGACGGCAATCTTTCTGATTTTATCGGCAAGCGGCTTGCCAATCTCCGCCGGAATCTTTAATGCTGCTCCGTTGGGGTCAATATACTTGGCTTCATAGGAATAAAATTCATGACGGGGAATTATTTCTCCCAAAACTGACGCAACGGGATTTTCATTCCCCAGAACGGCGCATTCAATCTCACGGCAATCAACGGCTTTTTCAATCATCACGCGAGTGTCGAACTGAAAGGCAAAATTCATCGCATTCGCAAGCATTTTTTCTTTCTTTACCTTCTTCACCCCCACGGAAGAACCGGCACAAACAGGCTTGACAAAAAGCGGCAGGCCTAGTTTTTCCAGAGCATCTTTCATGATAATTTTCGCGTTAGCGTTCTCCTGCCAGCTTTGTTTATTTATGGTTACAGAAGGAACAATGGGTATGCCCGACTGATTAAGCAGTCTTTTGGCAATATCTTTATCCATACCGACCGCCGAACCAATAACATCGGCTCCTACATACGGCACCATCGCCAGCTCCAGCAGCCCCTGTAGCGTGCCGTCCTCACAGAACGTTCCGTGAATTACAGGGAAAACAACATCCACAACCACTTCTTTGTTTTTATTCTTAATGTCGTAAATATGCAGTTTGTTTTTCTGCTCGAAATGATTGACCAGCCACATGCCGCTTTTTTTCAAAGCCATTTTCCGGCCAAAATCCTTATCGGGAACAATTTCCGGTTTTTCCTGCACATACCAGCGGCCGTCCCTGTCAATGCCGATGGCCGTTACATTGTATTTATTCCGGTCCAGTGCGGCAACCACCGAGGCGGCGGAGCAAAGCGAAACGTCATGCTCACCCGACCTCCCACCATATAAAACGCCAATCCTCAGTTTTGCTTTGTTTTTCGATATAGTATTGCCAGCCATATGCATCCTTATAATTATTGGTTTCTTAATTTTAGTTTTGGATTTCTTAACATAACTTTCTTAAATTGTCACTTTATCGTAATGAGAAGCAACTTCGGGTACGGCTTACCATTTCGGTAAGGACGAAATTCCGGCTTTCAATTCGAAATAACAAAACCCCTCTTTCGAGGGATTGAAAAATTTTTCTGTCTTTATTAAGATCTTCGCCGGAGGTAATCAGGGGCATTTTTACTTGAAATTAATAATTAAATTTCCTATTATACCCTACATGACATTATTCATGGAGACCATTTGATACCCGGCCTTCAATATTTTCGGCAATCATTGTTATTACCGAAAATATTGTCATAGTCGCCTCTTTCGCGTCGGCGGGAAAAGTCCGACAAGAGACAAAAAGCAGTACAAGAAAATAAACACCCGAAGCAGTACCGAAAACTTGTGTGATTAACGAAGTAAGGAAAGGCAGTCGTATTGTATTATAAATTTCATTAATAAATAGGATAGCATCAACCAATCATGAGGTCTTGAAATGAACAAAGTTTATCGGTTCATCCGGTCGGTGATGAAAGAGCAGCGGATTTCCTCTTTTAACAAAAAAATTAATAGAAGCAACTTTGCCGCGGTTTTTATGGTTATCATTATAGCATCTTTTTTGTCGCTATCCGGAACAGCCTCAGCCCTGAATGTAAACGCTTTGCCCACCAAAGGAAAAATAACCTATGGCAAGGGCAACATCTCCACCTACGGAAACAAAATGACCGTGAAACAGTCTAGCCAGAAGATGATTGCGAACTGGAAAACCTTCAACATCGGCGCCAATGCCAACGTCACCTTCAAACAACCCAATTCAGACGCGGTAGCCCTGAACAGAATCAATGACCAGAATCCCAGCCTGATATTAGGCTCACTCCGTGCCAACGGCAATATTTTTCTTATCAATCCATCCGGAATTGTTTTCGGCGAGGGTTCACAAATCAACGTTGGCGGTCTGGTAGCCTCCTCATTGAAAATGAGCGATAGAGACTTTCGGCGGGGCAGATATAAATTTACCAATAATGGCCATGCCGGCAGTGTTATCAATCAGGGCAACATCAACGTCGGCAAGGGCGGTGTCGTCGCCTTAATTGCTCCCGGCGTAATCAATGAAGG
>DJVN01000214.1 GCA_002441205.1 Syntrophaceae bacterium UBA6255
CCATCTCCTTCACAATGGAGAGTCCTATGCCGGTGCTGGGTTTACTGGCATCTTCATTAAAAGATTCAAAACGCCGGAACAGCCTGCCCATTCTTTCTTTGTTGATGCCAACACCGGTATCCTTCACCTGTAGAGCCACCTCATCGTTGTGGAGGAACACCGAGACATGAATTGATTTTCCTTCGGGCGTATATTTGAACGCATTGGAAAGAAGATTTACCACAATTTTTTCCAGCGCTTCCGCGTCAACCCATATCAACTGGTCACCCACTCTGTTTTCAAAGGAATAATCGATATTTCTGAGCTTCGCATTATTCATGTAATTCTCATACAGATTTTCTACAAAAGGTCCTATGGCAATCTTACTCACGGTGAGCGGAGATTGTTCCATCTTTTGAAAATCGAGAATCTGATTCACCATATTCAACAGACGCTTTGTATTCTTGGAAACAAGCAAAAGCTGTTTTTTCACCGCTTCAGGGGTTGATGTATTCTGTATCAGACTCTCAATGGGCGAAACAATCATTGTGAGCGGTGTGCGGATCTCATGGGAGATGTTGGTAAAGAAACGGGTTTTGATCTCCGACTCCTGTTTTTCCAATACTATCTTGTTACGCATTTTGTAGAAGGCATACAATATTCTAAAGATAAAATACAGGATCAATATCGACAACAGAGCATAGAAGAGATACGCCCAGCCGGTGGCCCAGAGGGGGGGGAGCACCTCAATGGCTAGCGTCCGTTCGTTGTCTGTCCACACGCCGTCGCTGTTTGTCGATTTCACCCGAAAAAGATATTTTCCCCGCGACAAATTGGTGTAATTGGCGATGCGCTGATTGCCTGCATAAATCCATTCCTTATCGAAGCCATCCAGCTTATATGCGTAGAGAATATTTTCCGGATCAGTATAATCGAGTGCAGCAAACTCAATGCTGAAAAAATTCTGATTGTGCTTTAGTTGCAGATGTTCAATCAAATCAATGCTCTTATGCAAAGGTCCTCCGTCGGAGATATGCACGATACGGTTGAATAAACGAAACTGTACCAGTGCGAGATAGGGGTTAAAAGTATTATTCTTCACGCGCTCAGGGTCAAACACAAACATTCCATGCGAATAGCCGAATAACATCCTCCCATCACGTAAACAGCAATTCGAGTTTTCGGAGAAATTGTACCTCTTCATCATTCGTTTAATTTCGCTAAAATTCTCAAAAGTCTCCGCTTGCCGATTAAATTTAGTGAGACCGCCTTCACTACCTATCCAAAGATCCCCCCTCTTGTCTTCTTCAATGGAGAGAATAATATTGGAAGGTATACCCTGCGCAGTACTGTAAGTTTCAAATCTTATTGGAAAACCACTTTGGTCTGTTTCCTTTATCTTGCTAATACCTCCGCCGAATGTTCCAATATATGTTTCACCTGATTGTGTGGTACAGATATCGATGATATCGTTAGCACCAATAGCGTATTCTTCGGCAGTGCTTCTTGTGAAAATTTTAAATTCTATTTCCTGAGGTGATTTGAAATCAGCATCAAACATCATAAATCCAAGGGTGGTACCGACACAGATATGCCCATGTTTGTCGTCTGTAATAATTCTTACCTGATCGGCCTGGCTAAAAGGATAATCAGTCAGATCATTGAGATGATTCACAATTCTATCTTCATCAGCTCCATGGATAATCAGATTTAATCCCCCTCCGAAAGTGCCAATCCATATGTTCTTATTTTTATCCTCGAAAATTGCATATACATTGTTATCACTCAACGAATATTTGTCGTGTGAGTCATTCTTGTAACGGGATATATGAAAACCGTTTCCACTCACTTTCCTTACAAGCTTAATTGCCCCCTCTCCTTTCGTTCCTATCCAGATGTTTCTCTCTGAGTCTTCGATAATACAATATGCAATTCCCTCCAGGGGAGCGCCACTTCCTATCTCTCCACGGTTATTGAGGATGCCCTGTTCCTTCATTTCCGCATTATATATATGAATAATCCCGTCTTTTGTCGCTACCCAGATATTATGCTGCGAATCCTCGAAAATAGGACGTACATCATTACTGATTGTTGAGTTAACGTTGCCATGAAGTGGAATAGATTTAAATTTGGCATCATCATAAAAGATCACCTTCTCCAATCCGTTTGAGCGTGTGCACATCCATAAATTGCCCTGTCTGTCGGAATAGGCGGAATGCATCATATTGGAAAAGAGCCAATGTTGAGAGAAAGGTTCGTTGTAAAACGGTGTAAGCTGATCATTCTCTCTATCATAGATCGAAAAACCACCCCCTCTGGGGTGTACCCATAATCGGTCGTCATTGTCTTCAAAAATAAAAAAGTTGGGTGGAAATACACTCGACACTGTACTTTCTATAAAGGGTGTAAAGTGAACGTAATGGCCAGAATAAGGATTAAACTTTGAGACACCCAGCAGATCGGTCTCCAGCCATATATTCTTTGAACGATCCACGTAACCACCAATAATTTGATGGAATTTCATATCGGGATTTGTTACTGAATTATTTACCTCCATGCTGCCATCATGCGTATTATATATGATAAATCCGCTCAAACTGGAGAGTACAAGGATCTTTTCCGAGGAAATCTCACAAATTGAGATGATATCTGAAGAAATTCCCGTGGAGAACCGGCTAAAGGTCTTCTCTTTCAGGTCGTACTTCCAGATAAGACCCCTGTGAGAGCCAAACCAGATGGTATCTCCGAACTCCATGGCACTGAAGAA
>DJVN01000007.1 GCA_002441205.1 Syntrophaceae bacterium UBA6255
ACAGAATGGCTCTAATGATCGAGTAATAATATATTGCTGAGATAAAAATGTAATTGGAAAACTTGATGGATTGTATTGATCATAAGGATAGATTTACATGTGATTATTCCATAAATCATACGGTCAAACGATACATATTTGCTTTCTCGTCTTTATTTATACTTCTTTGTCTTGCCTATGGAAACAGCTTTCAAGGAACATGGGTATTTGACGATCATCATGACATCCTGCAAAATAAAATAATTTCGTCATTTAGCTTGCCTGATTTCTTTCGAACATACATCGCTGATCATTTTTCCAGACCCATCGCCATTCTCAGCTTTTTTTTAAATTACCGTATCGGCGGCTATGATATTTATGGTTACCACATCGTTAATTTTACCATTCATTACGTCGCTACCCTTTTTGTCTTTCTGTTTGTTTATAAAACCATGTCGCTTCCATTACTCGCTGCTAAATACCGTGAATATGCGTATTCCATTGCTTTCTTGACGTCTGTATTCTGGTGCACATCTCCCCTTCATGTAACAGCGGTTACATTTATTACCCAAAGATATACAAGCTTAGCAGGAATGTTTTATTTCATGGCTATGTTTTTCTTTGTTCAGGGTAGAACCGCGACGTTAAACAACACGTCTTCCGCGATCTGGCAATATATATTTTGTGCAATATCTGCTGTTATGGCTTTTCTTACAAAAGAAAACGCGGCCATGCTCCCCGTCATCTTGTATTTTTATGACTTGTTGCTAATCAGAGGCGCAAATCAGGAAAATGTGCGCAAGGATATGAAAAGAATGATATGGCCATTGACAGGATTGCTGCTTGTGGGAATATTTTATCTGACGACAACCGGTTTCCCCTTGGATTATAAAGTCTATAATTTTACACTGACAGAAAAGCTGCTAACAGAACCACGGATCGTTCTTTTTTATCTTTCACTGCTTATTTATCCGGTATCGACGCGGTTAACATTTGATCATGATTACATTCTTTCCACTTCTCTGTTTACCCCATGGACAACAGGCGTTTCGATTTTGATCATTCTTGGATTCATTGTGTGTGCTTTTATTACAGCACGCAAGAAACCTCTTGTTGCTTTCTGCATCCTGTTTTTCTTCCTGAACCATATCATTGAAAGTTCAATAATTCCCATTGAAATAATCTGGGAATACAGAAATTACGTTCCGTCGTTATCTTTTTTTATCCTGTTGGTTTTGTTTCTTTTGTGGACGCTTCAATTCTTTAGAAATAAGAAAATGATATTTTACATGATTTCAGGGTGTATTATCGTCCTGATCATTGCGCAGGCTGATACAGTTCATCGAAGAAATACTTTATTTTATTCTGAAAAAATGCTTTGGATCGACAGCGCCTTAAAATCACCGGGGTTAAGCCGTCCTTACACCAATCTGGCGTTATTGTATTTTCAGGAAGGCAATATCAAAAAAGCATTGGAGGAAGCCCGGAAAGCTGTTTCATTGAATAAACACCCAAATGATCATGCCTCAGCCACAATGTACACAAATTTAGCGACGTATCAGATTATGGTCAACGACCTGGAAGAGGCGCTTAAAAATATTCGTCATGCTTTGTCTTTGCAGCCATATTATGATTATGGACATGCTGCTACGGCAAATCTGATGATGAAAAAGGGAGATCTGGAATCAGCCGGCACATATATAACGCAGGCCATATTTTTATCTCCGGATAAAGATGTTTTTCATTCGAGATATGCCTTAATTCTTTTCCATCAGGGAAAATTGCAGGAAGCTCTCAAACACGCATACAGCGCCCTGACGTTGAATAAAAATGTTTCAGAACCTAAAATGATCATTGCCGAGATCATGCGGCAGAAGAAATCATATGGCAAGGCGATTGCCTATTGGAATGATTATCTTCAGAATGTCCCCAGCGATCGGCGGGCAATGCTTGCTTTGATTGAATTGTACAGTTTAATTAATAAAAAAGATTTGGCAAAAGGAATGCTGAATTATCTGCTTACTTTGGAAAATGGTAATCTTCAAAATTTGCTATCACAGAAAAACACCTATGATCATGTCTATAAAGTCGAGGGGAAGATATTAAAGCCTATCATTAGAAAATTACTCCAAGAGATGGGAGAATGCTGTAACTGACGAGTCGTTAGGGTGACTTGTATTTATTAATGGATTATCAAAAAGGCTGGTCTTATATAAATTTAAATAATGAAAAAATATTTCATTAAACATCCTCGTGTACTTGTTTTGACCTCAACTTTTCCCCGGTGGGAAAATGATGCCGAACCGGCGTTTGTTTTTGAGTTGTGCCGTCGCTTAACGTCCACATTTGATATAACGGTTCTTTGTCCCAGAACTCCGGATAGTAAAAAGCGGGAATTCATGGGGGGGTTGCGCGTCATCCGCTTTCCCTATTTTTTCCAACGCTGGGAGAAATTGGCCATGCATGGCGGAGGCATTCTCAATAAGCTGAAATCCAACCCTGTTTATTATTTACTTGTTCCTCTTTTTTTGATGGGTCAGTTGTGGTCATTGATACGTCTGTTGCGAAAAGAGCGGTTCGATTTGATTCATGCTCACTGGCTGATTCCTCAGGGATTGATTGCTGTTCTGGGTCTTATGCTCTCCCGTCGCAGAATTCCTTTGTTATGCACCTCGCATGGCGGTGATATTTTCGCCCTGCGCGGGGTACTTCTTGAACGTATCAAGAGATGGATCATGGATAAAAGCCAGGCTTTTACCGTCGTCAGTCATGCCATGAAAAACAAAGTAATCGAGATCGGGGTTGCTCCTGACAGGGTACAAGTTATATCCATGGGTGTGGACTTAAAAAATCTTTTTACTCCGGACCATCAACTGACACGAAGTATGAGAGAATTGCTTTTTGTCGGAAGACTGGTACAGGGGAAGGGCATTGAGTTGCTTTTCGAAGCGATGACCAGAATAATTGATAAAAAACCGGACATACGCTTACTGCTGGCGGGAGCAGGGCCATTGGAAGGCGAACTGCGCACATGGGCGAAAGAAAATAAAATCTCTGACCATGTTAACTTTCTGGGGATGGTAAAACAATCATTACTGCCGGATCTTTATCGCCGAGCCGCTCTAGCCGTCTTTCCTTTTGTGGTGACAAAAAGCGGCGTACAGGAAGGATTCGGGCTGGTCGTTGTGGAAGCCATGGGATGTGAATGCCCGGTCGTTGCGGGTGACCTTCCGGCAATTCACGACAGCATTACGCATGGAGAAACCGGTTTGCTTGTTTCTTCCGGCAATCCGGAAGCTCTTGCTGAAACAATTCTCAGAGCGCTGAATGATCAGGATTTATGTTGCAGAATGGCAAGTGAAGCACGTAGGAGAGTGGTGGAGAGGTTTGATTGGGAAGTGATTGCGGAAAAATACGCAGGTGTTTATAAGCAGTTTATTGGTCAGGAGAATATATCTTGATTCAATTGATCGCTTTGCTAGAAATAGGATGAAGATATATTGCGACACATCCATGAAGGAGGTAATCCGGTAAATCGTTCATAGGGGTAATTCGCTGCAGCACAGACTATATGTTATCTACAAGTCGCGTACATAAAGGTTGTTTTTCAGACCGTCTATTAATCCGGCAAACCAAAGCACGACAAAATCAAAATGAAACGTCACAATATGAAAAAGAAGTGCCGACAGCAGAAGGAGAATCTGCTTGGGTGCATAGTGGCCGTATTTCTTATAGATAAGGATAGCATTTCTGAGTTTGTAATAAACCCATATCTTGCTGTTAAACATTTTAACAACATTCATTCCCGTAACCTGGTTCTTAAACGGGTGATACATGATGCTGTCCGTATTCATGATGATTTTTCTGCCGCTTGCTTGCGCCCTCAGGTTATATTCCGTGTCATCGCCATAGATAAAAAATCTTTTCTCCGGATAACCGATCTCCCGGATGGTTTCCCGATGGACAAGAAAGCCATTGAAGGGCAGGGAATATCCTTCGTGCAGGCCGCTCATCAGTTTGGCCTTGATTCCCCATAAAACGGTCTTCTTGTCTTCCAGGCTCAGGATAATTGGCGAATACACATCTCTCGGATTATTGACACCCATCATTAATGTCTTGAGGCAATGTTGATCCGGAAGGCAGTCGTCATCCATCATCCAGACCCATGTCGCCCCGCTTTCGAAGGCAAGCTTTGTTCCGGAATAAAACCCGCCAGCACCACCGGTGTTCTGATTCAATTTTTTATAAATAATTCGCGGATTGTCTGGAAATTCCTGTTCTATGAAATCCTGCGTGCCATCTGTTGAAGCATTATCAACAATAATGATGGCTTCCGGTTGTAGGCTTTGTCCAAGTAAAGCATCAATGTTGCTTTTCAATGTCATTTTTCTATTAAACGTAACGACTACAGCATATATTAGATTATTTGTATCCATGATTTCCAATAGACATTAATCCTGTTTTAGGTTGACTGACATATTGAAGGCTCTTATACAATAAGAAGGGTAATACGAGAAGGGCCATGATTTCGCTATAGCAAATCAAAAAGAGAATTTTTATTATGGAGAATGTATTTGTGTCAGTAAAGGAAATGATTTCCCCTTTTTTATTAAACATAATTGATCTTTTCCCAAAGTATATAAATGGCGTGGGTATTACGGATGCGATGGCATCGAATTTTTGTTTTTTAATGGCAATGGATTCTTTGATTAAATAGGATAAATTACTCATTTTTTGTCTGTTCAGAATGTGAATTTTATATCCTTTAAAATATTCGATTCGATCATCTCGCGACAAAATGGTTATTTCCGCTTCAGGATATTTATTCCTTAAACAATTAATGACAGTCATGCATTCCTCGGATGTGATTCCAATGGAAGAAATTAATATTTTTTTGAAGGAATTATGTTCAGCTGTGCGGGTTTCATATGTAGTTTTAGGCGCATTGCTTTGTGCGATATTATGAATAGATAGTTTTCCCCATTGATTATTCATGTAATCTGAAAACGCTTTATACATCAATCCGGCTTCAAATGTTTGGGACTGGTTTTTTAGAAAGAAATAAATTTTGGATTGAGATCTTAAATAGCAATAGAATATCTTTGTCCGTTGAAAAAATGACGTGTGCTTGGTGTACACCAGTAGTGGATTACGAATCCCGTAATAGTAATTGGTTGTGGCGCCCCTTTCTCTTTCCGTAAACGATCCATGATAAACAATGGATTGCGGAGCGGCAACAACGTTATACCCGTGTTCCTTGAAAGAGAGTCCCCATTCCATGTCATCCCAGAAAAGGAATAGACGACCATCCATGATGCCAACGTCTTTTAAAGCTTTTACATCTATGAGCGCCGAACAGATAGCGACATAATCGACGGGAATAATATTTTCTATTTCCGTAATGGTGTTTCGATAAACCGGGATAGTGCCTATAACATCCCAGCGAATGTTGGCGCCTAACTCAACAGTTATTTTCCTATTATCAATATCCTTGACGTGCGAACCCACCATGCCGATGCGTGCATCGGTTTTCATGGCATTTACCAACTCTGTCAGTGTATTGTTTTGAATTTTGGCATCATTATCAAGCAGCCAAATATAATCATAACCTCCGAGTTTCAGGATGTGATCAACTCCTGTATTGAATCCGCCGGTTCCACCCAGATTTTCTTTGTTGATAATCAATTGAACATGTGGAAATCTAACCCTGATGGCTTCCGGGGAACCGTCTGTTGAAGCGTTGTCGACCACAAAGACATCGAATGCTGGAGACTTGACGCCGGCAAGATCATTGAGCAAATCCAGCACGTCGGCCTTTTTATTCCAGTTGACAACTACAGCAGCGATATTCATGTTAATATGATCTCCAAGGTGCTTCCATTCATGAAACGATGGTTTTGAATCTATCCAATGCCGCTTCTATTGTATGATACATGTCATAATATTTATAATCGGCCAGACGTCCGCCAAAAATAACCTTCTTCTCGCCTTTGGCCAGTTTTTGATATCCATCCAGTAGTTGTTTGTCAGAATCGGAATTAACAGGATAGTATGGATCATCATGATCGATGCATGAATTTTCTTTGATAATGACCGAAATATTCTTTTTGAAGTTTCTTTCCAGATGAAGGTGCTTCGGTTCATGGATTCTTGTGTATGGAATATCCTCATCCGCAAAGTTCATAACGCTGGTGCCCTGATAATCATCGATTTCAACAACTGTTTGTTCGAATTTTACAGACCTCCATCGGAGTTTCCCTGCCGAATAGTTGAAATATCGGTCAATCTGCCCTGTATAAATGAGTGTTCCGCAGGATTTCAGCCAATATTCTCTATCCTTAAAGAAGTCTGTATTTAATTCGACTGGAATATCTTGAAGCATATTGACGAAAAGAGATGTATATCCATTAAGCGGCAAGCCTTGATAGTAATCATTGAAATAGGAATCAAAGAACGACGACCGGACAGGCAGCCTCGTAATAATTTCAGCCGGCAAATCCTTCGGATCAATTCCCCATTGCTTTTTCGTATATCCTTTGATGAAGGCTTCATAAAGATCGATACCTATCAAACTGATGGCCTTTTCTTCCAGATTCTTGGGGTTGGTTATATGAGGACGTTTGGAGTTAATGAATGCTTCCACGTCATCTGGTTTTAAATTTATTCCATAAAAAGCATTGATGGTTCCAAGATTAATCGGCATAGAGTAAACCTTGTTCTTAAATGTTGTAAGTACTCTGTGTTGATAGCGGTTAAATTCTCCAAACTGATTTATGTAGTCCCAAGTTGATTTTTTGCTGCAATGAAAGATATGGGTTCCGTATTTGTGGACAATGATATTGGTATCTTCATATTCATAAGAGTAACAATTGCCGCCGATATGGTCGCGACGATCAATGACCAAAACGGATTTTCCGATGTTATGCAGCCTTTCCGCAAGGACGGCTCCATAAAAACCGCTGCCAATAATAATGAAATCATAATGCTTCATACCAAACACCTCACTATCAATCTTTTATAAATGCGATCACCATAAGTGCTTGATTCTTAGTTTATTCAATATAGTTCTAAGCTTATAAGACACCCACCGTTTTGGGAAAATGATTCGCTGCAATACAAGGGGATCCAGACATCTAATGAAGGGTAAGGTATAGAGTGGTTGCATCGGTCGCGCAGATGAATCAAGTGTCCGCGCATAATGGCCAATATCCGTCCAGAATTTTGGCTCAAGAAAAAAAGCGGTGTGTACTAACGTCCAGAGATTTGACGCAATTGCGTTTTGACGTTCTGGATTTAAACGGCCAGATTGTCGGATCTGATCATAGGCGCACAGTAACATGGGAACAACAATCTTTCGAGCATCATTGTGCGGTAGTGCCAAAGAGGTTCGTTGATTCCAGTGATGATACCATACTCCAACAACACGGTTGATTTTCTGCCAGCGTATTTCTTTTGCTGCGCACAGATTGTATAAAAATTCAAGATCTTGAGATTTTACAGTATTAGGATTCCATTGGATGTCGGCAATTGCCTTTCGCCGGAAGATATGGGCCGTTGGATGGCAATTGCACCATGGTCCAAGCACTGCGGCGCAAAAATCAGCTGTTACAGGTTGATTCCAGATATTAAAAGTTTTGCCAAGTTCATTAACTAATTCAACATTTCCTGAAACGACATCTGCAGAGGAGGACGTGATGACGTCATATTGTATGCGAGCGCCTTCCGGTATTAAATAATCATCATCATCCAAAAAACGCACAAATTTGCCGCGTGCCGCCTCCAATCCAGCATTTCGTGCGATATTGGCATTGGCTTCGGGTATCGGGATGATACGAACGGTGCGATCACCGAGAAATGGTTTTAAAGATTCCTTCCAGGATTCATCAGGGCCGTTAGGCGCGACAATCACTTCCACCTCGCCCGGTTTCATGCCCGCCAGTGCGCTTTCTACGGCGCGGGGGAGATATTGAGGGCGATTCGCGGTGGGTATGATGACGGATAATTTGGGGTCCATTGTTTTAATTGCGTCCAATAATCTTTGGTATATTGATTGAAACAGGCGTCGAAACACACCGACTTAAACCGCCCAAGGCAAAAATTCCGAAACTGGTGATAGGGAGAAAGATTATCTTTCCGCATTATATACGTTATAGGTGTCTTGAGCAATTTGATTCCAATCAAAAGACGTTGCTTTTTGATAGTTATATTGGCCTGGAGTCATTAAATCAGCGTTTAATGCTTGATGAATGGCATTCTGTAAGCCTGATTCTTCCCGAGGGTTGTAAAGAAAACCTCCATTTTTATCCATGACCTCGGGGATAGAGCCCATCTTAGGACATATAATGGCTTTCCCAAAGGACATAGCCAGTATGACGGAACCTGAATTCAGTATATCCTGAAAAGGAAGCACCACAGCGTCTGAAGCATTCATGAATATCTCTACTTCATTATCTGGAACAAACCGGAGAAATGTTTTAATCTGGTTATAACCGTGGCAGAAATTTTCTATTTCATGTCTAAGAGACTCTGTCGAAGTTTTGCCAACGACTAAAAGGATAGCCTGTGAATCTGATAGTTTTTTGAATTCTTCAATCAAATAAAAAATTCCTTTATAAGAACGGATCTGGCCAAAGTAGAGAAAAACTTTTTTTTCATGCGATATGCCTAATTTATTTCTTGCTTCAGCTTTAGATATTTTATTTCTGTAGCTGTTGATATAATGCCCATGAGGAATCAATGTAAATTTAATTCTTAAATGTTCAGGCAATTTATAGTTTTGAAAAGCCGCATTCACTGTAAAAGAAGACATGACGATAATTTTATTGTAAAGTAACATGCAGCAAATACGCTGAAAGTGCTTTTCCAGGGTAGGATGTCGTTTTTCATGGTTGGATATATTGTGAATGGTCCAGATTAATCTTACGCCAAGGATTTTTAACAAAAGAAGTTCTAAAAAAAAATGAATAAATTTTAAAATGCTTAAGATTGTGCTCTTGCCCAGCATAAATCGATCTGTCCAATGCAGATGAACGATATCCGGAATCCCGTATAGCCTTGCTGCTCGCAGAAGGGGGAAAATGCGATTTGGAATATATTTAATATATTTTACTTCAACACCATATCCTCTTAATGAATCAGCTAAAATACGTTGATAGGGATTGTTGCTATAATATGGGATGAAAAATGCCTTCATTTGATTCATTAGTTAAAATTTGTGATTAAAAATGAGGGATCTAAACCATTATGATAGAAGGTGTATTAAATACTTGATGTCTTGAGTAACGAAAAAATTACAAACGTAAAACTAAGGTCATATTTTTTCCAATGAACAACTTTTTCTCCAACATTCAGATCAAGAGGACCTGTAGGTGTTAGTCCAAACAAGCGAGCAGTTTCCAAGGCTTCTGTAATTTCTTCTCTGGTAAAAATATGTATAGGCATACCATACGCTATTTTGGCCTTTGTATCTATTTTAGTGTCAAAATAGTCAGTAGAAGTAATTAGGATTCCTCCTGGCTTTAGAATTCGAGCCATTTCGCGAAAGTAAGAAGTAAGATTAATACCGTGTTCAATAACGCTGAGGCATGTAACAACATCATACATTGATGAATTTAATCCGGATTTAGTTATATCCAGTTGTTTGTAGATAATCGGTCCTTTTTTAATAGTATTTTGAAAAACAAGATTTCCTGCTTCAAGATTTCTATAGCCGTAAAGAAAAAGCCACGGTAGTATCATAGAATAAAGTTCTCCACCGGCATCAAAGATTCTAGCATCTTGTGCTGTCCTTTTTAGAATGAGATCCAGAGCGGCGAGACTATCCCAGTTTTTGGGAGGGTCTTGCATAACCGGTAATCCCAACGAGTGGATTTGACTAATGGCATTATTGACTTCTTCTTGGTTTTTCAAAACAGCATTATACCAGGGAGCATCAGGCACTCCATGGGGACCCGTGGCCTTATGTTGAATTAATAAAGACAAACGATAACCTAGATTTGAAGATTCAACCAGGGAACGAGATTTTCTCAACAAAGCACGATATTGAATGCTCATAAGTTATCCTTCTTAAATATTAGGCAGCGTAAACTAATATCAGTCATATTCGAGGTAATCGCGCGTTGATGGGTTGAGACCGGGCGCCACTTGACGATAATACTCGCGTAATTGTTGGTATGGTGTCGGAAAATGGAGAAACATTAACAGGCTCAGTACAGAATCAAGAAAAAGGTACCTGAGAGTATTTAGTATTGGTACAAGGATGTTTTGCCTGTTCTTAAAATGATGTTGAATATTTCGTTTCCAGAGCGTTCTTAGATAATGCCAGGGTTGATTTCTGGTGATGAAACAGCAAGAACGATAATATGGATAGAAATTTTTCAAATCTTTTTTCAATTCATTTTTTCCCATACGGTGCAAGTAGCTTTCAAGAAATAAGAAACGTTGCGCTCTGATTGTCAATTTTTTTATATAAAAAGCAATTTTATGACTACGCATTGAAACCAGGTTATTAGAACCATGAAGTCTATAGCCACCAAGCGGTTTAGTGATTACACCGACCGGCGCATGACATATAGCGCTATATATAATTGGACAATCTGCGCAAATTTGCCATTCCTTTTCAGGCAGAGGAAATAATTTTTTAGCAATTTCCATCGTTACACTGAGGCCGGAAGTAGGGCTGAAGACCCAATTGAACCCGTGTTCTACAATATATTCAAACACATTACCGCTCTGCAAAGATACCTTATTCATTTGGGAATAATTCTTGTTAGTTATTTTGATGCCTTTCTCATTTACTTCATAGAGCTCATTACATACCAATCCCCAGGGAGCTTCTTTATACTTGTTAACTATATGGGCGACTTTTTCCGGATACCAAAAATCATCCGAATCAAGAAAACAGATTATGTCTCCACGAGCTTCCAGTATGCCGGCATTGAAAGCAGATGCCTGACCGCCGTTTTCTTTTAATATTATCCGGATCTTTCCTTCGTATTTTTTTAATACTTCTCTGGATTCGTCCGCTGAACCATCGTCAACAACGATAATTTCCATGTTCTTCCATGTTTGATTAAGCGCGCTTTCAATGGCTTCGGAAAGATAACGGCCATAATTGTAATTACAAATCAATGCCGTAATGAGGGGGTTGTCGCTTAAATTTGGATTTTTTGAGTCGCCAAGGTCCGGATTGTGGTGAAGAAAGTTGGCTGATTGCCTGTCGATACGAATCCAATGGTTCTGCTCAAATGAGTTAATCTGGTGATCATACTTATCACGGGCTACCCATAAAGCATTAATTCTTCCCCGGTGCAATAGCCATTTAATGCGATGATTAAATATTACCTTGGAATTTTCCAGCCATTTCTTCCAAAAACTGCAATCTCTGAAAATGGATATATACAATTCGCGTAGCAACTGTCGCAGCCATATTTTTCCCAGGAGAGATTTAATCTCGCAATGATGATAACGAACATAAAAATTATAGGGATCAAAACCGATTGTTTGAACACCGAATCCAAATCTGAGTTTAAACAGATAATCGTTTGTTATACGGCCGGCCGGCATGAAGTGTTTTAAAACAAGGTCATCGGTGTACCAAAGATGCCAACCGGCAAGTCGAAGCGCATAACAAAGTTCATAATCTTCGCCGGATGACAATTTACCGGCGGTTCGACCGGTGAGCATCGGTTGGAAACCATTTTCAATAAGTTGTACCCACGCTTTTTTCCTTATCGTAAGGCCCGCACCCCAAAGATTTCCTCTTCGCCATGTAACATTGCCCGTCATGGCACCCTGTCCGCCGACAACAAAATTTGCGGCATATTCTGAAAACCAATCCGGAGGATTTGTTTCAAACACTGCCTCGGTTTTTCCGCCACATGCTCCGACTTCAGGATGCTCTCTCATAATTTCTGAGACTATTTTGATCCAGTTTGGAGCAAGCCAGTTATCGTCATCCACAAAACAGATCAATTCATATTGAGCTTCGGCAATACCTTTTTTACGGGCATAGCTTAATCCCGCTTGCGGTTCGCGGACAATGCGCAATGATGCGGGCGCATTGTCCGGCCAAAGGGTGCGGGCGACCGCAATCGTATCATCGGTTGATGCGTTATCAACAACAATGACTTCCCAGGAAATCTCTTCAGGAACATTTTGTTCAACGAGATGTTTGAGTGTTTTGGGTAATTTTGCGGCGCTATTGTAACAGCAGACCACGACACTGACGCTTAAAGGTTTATCTTCAGTTCTTGCATTAATAATTCCCCCCGATACAAATTTGTTTGTATGACCAATCCACTCCTTCAACCAATTTGTAATAAAAGCAGCCTGCTTTTCCCGAATCGTTTCTGTAAAATGGACATGATCGCAGTACAGGTTGGTTCCGAGATTAAGCGTAAATGTGCATAAATCGATTATAGGAATTCCATTTTCATCCATCACGCAGTCAGCAACCCGATTATATTCGATACAGTCAGAGGCATAACGATAAAAGCCGACGCCTGAAGTGTTGTGTATCGCATCATCAAAAAGTGTCGTTCTGACCCAGATTAAATTTACTGAGGAGTTTCCAACTATTTTTACAATATTTCTGAGGTTATTCTTGTATTGATCGAGGGGTATCTGTATCTTGCCGGATATGGGATCGGTTTTAATATCATGAAGACCACAATTTAACAACAAGACGTCGGCGTCAATACCACCTCTCTGTACCTTTGCTTTCAAGAAAGACAAAACCATTGATGAATCACCGCCGCTATCTCCTTGGGGATTGTCAAGATTGAGCAACGCTTCTTCACTGGATTCCTTTCTGGAGTAATCCATAGTGCCCTTCAAATACGTCTGAAGATATGGCCCATAATGAATGGAGATACTATCGCCAATCACATATAATTTTGGTATTGTCTTTATTGTGTTTTCCAGAGTTTAACACCATCCGTGTCACTTAACCATGTATCAAAGAAACTTGAATTCTTCCCATAAGAATTGTCTATGATGGTAACCTCCTTATCCAATAGTATGGAGAGAATACCCACGTGCAATCGTGTTGTATAGATGCTGGAATATCTGCTGATAAAATTAACTCCTTCATGGACGAGCTGTTTTCGGCAATGTTCATGAAAGTACCAATCGCTTAATTTCAATATCATGCGTGAAAGCGTTCGCAGTTTCGTATAGCGACCAAGCGTCTTTCCGAACTTCCATAACTTTCGATAGCGAAGCCAGTATAACGGATCTTTTTCCATGCTTGGCCAATCGTGTACATCTACTGTGTCCATCACTTCCTTTGGTAACAAAGGAGAATTTAAGGCTAGTTCCTTGTCCATTCTTTTGAGAAACAACGTGCCTTCACCACGGTGATGGACATGCTTCATGATTGTTGATTTTTTGATGAAAAAGGCCATATCCGGCACAAGCATTATTTGATTATTGAAATTTATTTTGAGCAGATCAAACGAAAGGGTGTCGCGGGCGCATATCGTAAGGTTCGGATGTCGCGCCATGATTTCAGCGTCCTGTTGAACCAGATTGTTATTCTCATACCAATAGGTCACGGGCGTTATAATAATGGGGTTATTCTGAAAGCGCTGAATAATGCGCAATCGTTCGTCTTGAATAAATCGCCACAAATCGCCGAAATTGCCGCCGCCTTGAAGTAGTATTAATGTATCATCCTTTATTCTCTCATAATCCCTATAACGATATCCTTCATTCAAACATTTGTGATGTAATGTGCGGAGAAATTGTTTTTCCCCTTCCCAGATTAAAATGTCACCCACATTCAAATAGTATGGCAGGCCGAGCAATACATAATCCCTGTCGATTAAGTTTCCAAATTGTTTGGCAATCAGCCGCCGCAATTCCAGTGTTTTTTCATTACGAGTCATCATTGATCGATAGTTCTATTGTGCCTATCTCATTGATTTAAGTTTGCGAATTATGCGTGATATTTTTAAAAAATCTTTCATTTCATAGAATTGTTTTTCAGCCCAGGTCAGATATTTGTTTTCGTCGAAAAGTTTCCTTTCCAGGAATATTTTCATATCTTGTGTAAGCCATTCGGAACCATCATCGCAGAGCCGGTTTCGCATTTCTGCAAAGCGAGGCGTTGGGATTGAGGGAATGACTCCCAGAGTCATAAATGCATGTGCATTATAACAATGTGGTTCCGGACAATGGCAACCAAGAGGAATGAACTTTATCGGTCGTTCCGTATCTTCAAAAATATTTTGCAGGGATTTCCCACGATAACATTGTCTTAGTTCACCGGTCACCAGATTAAGTACACTCGACCAAAGACCAGCATAACAATATTCGTATCGTTTTTCCCCAAAGACCCGCATTTTAAAATTAAACAGATCAGATTGAAATTTACCCCATATCGCTTTGTATTCCGTTTTTGTGTGTCGTGAAAGAATGGAAAGTGCCGGATTATTTTCATTGCGCGCGACAGTTACATGACATATTGCTCCAACCTTTTTCCTGCACAAAGAAATGGCATCGTCAATATGTGGTATCATTTCGTCTGAGGGTGTTAATTCCAAAGAAATGGAACATCCCGCCTTTCTAATCTTTTGAACATTGTCAAAAAAAGCACCCAAAAGGTCTTTCCTCTGCAGCTCCAAGTAATGGAAAGAAAATTTAATAAGTAATCTGTTGAGGAAATCAGCCGGCAATTTTGTGATTTCATCGAAACGTTTGGTGATTGTTCCATTGGTTACAACCATGACATAATGACCATTTTTTAAAATGCTGTAAATGATTTCTACAATTTCCGGAGGAAGAAGGGTTTCGCCATCGCCGCAAATATTTATAAGACTAATGCCGCCAAGCCGTTGAACAGATAAAGCCATTCCGATCTGATCTGAACTATAACGAAAAGCCGGCAATTTTTGTCCCCAACTTTTATTGTGAGTGATGTAACAATAGTCACATCTCAGGTTACAGGTCGTGAATGGAATGACGCAATCAATAAAACGTTTCATTGAATGTAATTGACGAATTTGTCTGATGAAAGACGGTTCTTAATTGCAAAAATTATTATGTGGGTTCGAGGGAAATATTTGTTTTTCGCACAATACGGGCCCAGTGAACAAGATTTGAGGTTACGCGAAACTTTCCAAAGCCCTGAATTCGCACCAATCTAATATGCGTATCCTCATCTTCAACACTTATCACTAAAGAGTATTTTCCGGCGTTAAGGTCTATAGCGCCCAATCCGATTCTTACATGATAGATACCCGGCGAGACCGATCGGCTAAAGGATTCGCATCCGGGAGGCACAAAAAATATGACAGGGTCAAGTCCTTGGTCCATGATTTGAACAGTGAAACGGGCCGTACGACATTTTGGATCTAACATTTGGACATCACATGTAACGTTTAACTCTTCTCCTTGATGAATGATTGCTTCGTCTTCGCTTTCCCATGACTTGTTCCTGGTATGCAATTGAATGTTCTCAATCACGGCGCCGCCGGTTCCTGCTACTGCAGTTTCCGACGGAAACTGAGAGAAATAGTTGTCAATTCCCTCCGATATTGACAACGTGTCACATTTTAAAATGCCTTTTTCCATCACAACGACCCTATTACAAAACTGTGAAACAAACTGCATGGAGTGAGAAACAAATACAACAGCTGCATCGTCTATAAGCTTGCGAACTGAATTCAAACATTTGATTTTAAATCCCATATCTCCAACGGCCAGGACCTCGTCCAGGAGTAATACGTCCGGCTGAATAAGTACTGCTGCTACTGCAAAGCCTAATCGCACCTGCATTCCCGAACTATAGCTTTGTACAGGTGAATCAATAAACTCCTTGATTTCCGCAAAATCTATGATCTCGTCAATTTTTTTATCAATCTCTCTTTCTGAAATACCAAGAACCGAGCCATTGACGTAAATGTTTTCCCGTCCGGTCAGAATGGGGTTGAAGCCTGCGCCCAGAGCGATCAGTGCTCCGACACGGCCGCGCATTTCGATCTTGCCCTTGTCCGGTTTAATCAGGCCGTTAAGCATCTTGAGTAGAGTGGTTTTGCCTGCGCCGTTGCGGCCAATCAGGCCCAGGCACTCACCTCGATTTACTTCAAAAGAAACATCGTTCACTGCCCAGAATTCTTCAGCGCGAAGTTGGTCATGTTTACCATAACGTCCCATAGCCTCACTGGTGATATCCTTGATGCCATACCACAACGATTTCTTCAGGCTACGGCAGAATTTTTTTGACACATTGTCAACTTTGATTAATACTTCGTCGTTCATATTTCAGGAGATGCAATGAATATTTTAACCTCCCATTCGCTCTACGAGAATGGGCATTGCCAATCGGTAAAGAAGCCAGCCGGCAAACAGAAGAACCACTGTGACTATAAAAACGATCAATCCCGGCAGGACGTTACTTGCTGCACCGATTGCCAGCCATTCACGTGTGGTAACAATAAGTGGACTGACCGGGTTCAATAATGTCAATTGTGCCAGAAAACCAGTAGTGGGCGGTGTATAAACTACGGGAGTAAATAACATCCAGAAGGAAAGTACCATGCTTAGCGCTTGACCTATATCAGTATAAAGTATGCCAATGGGTGTAAGAATAACTCCAATCATTAAACCTAGACAAAAAATGGCAAAGACTCCCAGCAATGCTAATGGTGCGGTAACTGGTGGTATAATTCCGTAATAAATAAATATTGCAATTAGTAAGACTAAGCGGATTACGAAATTAAACAGCACTTCTAAGATGCCGGAAAGTAAAATGGCTTCACGTGGAAAGTTAATTTTTGCAAGCATTGACTTTGCAGACGTCACGGTTTTAATCGGACTATTGATTGCGTCAGCAAAAACTTGCCACAAAAGAGTGCCAATCATAACATAGGCTGGGTAGGGAATGGGTAAATTGCCAACATTCAGAATTCCGCTCCGATTAAGTATAACAAAAGTGAACGTAGCGACTATAGGAGGAAGAAAAGCCCAAAAATAACCAAGAAAACTTTGCCTGTAGCGAGCACTAAAGTCGCGAATAAAAAGTCGCCATGCCAATTCACGGGAAGAAAATAAATCGCGAAACATCTCACGAAGCAGCTTCCTCGGATTGCGTAACGCTGAATCCGGTGTATAAACCGAGATACGATTTTTTGAACATGGTTTCTCAGTCGGAACAGAGTTGTTTTTAAGTGATGAGTTCAATTTTATATCCGCAGTTGTTTTATAGATGAGGTGCTGACTTATCCTTGATTCAGCTCCGCCCCGTGAGTTACATTTCGTCAATGCAACACAAGAGGCAAATAAATGAAAATCAACATATTACAGCAAAGGAAGGTTTCTATTTCTTCGTCTGCCGTTGCCACACCAAAAAAGATGGGCGGTTTTCAAGTTTAGTTTCGAAAGATTTAAACTCTTCTCTGGTAAGAACCAGAGAACGGATTTTACGTTTTATATAGCGCTCAGTTTTTCTGCTCAAGTCATTCAGATGGTATTGATCAATGTTGCCCACCAGCACGAGGTCTATGATTCCGGTATCCTTACCCTCGGCGTAATCATCAATGATATAAGCTTTTTCCAAATCTCCCAATCTTGTAAGAATGCTTTCAATAACATGGTCCAACCCCATGACTTTGCTGACCATTGATTTAAGTTCCGGGAAAAGGGGATGATTGTTATTAGCCTTATAATAAACGTTGCGTCCCTCCTTTTCAGAGTTGAGAAGCTTTGTTTTCGTAAGCTGATTGAGTTCTTCGCGGACGGCATTGGAAGACACATGCAGATCTTTTGAAAGTTCACGGAGATACGCCTTGGTACCGGGATTAAAAAAGAAGCGCATCAGCAGGCTGATTCTGGTTTTTGAGGATATAAGTCCCGCAAAAAGATCCGTCATACGTACTCCTTATTGAGTAGTTATTCTACTCATAAAGGAATACAGCTTAATTGTCAACATTTTTTTTGTTTAGTGTTTTGATTGATGAGCGGAGAAAAAAGTATAATGGTGAGAAAAGTTCTCTACATTAATCTCTTTTTTCGCTTCGGTCGTAATGAATTTGAGCGATTTGCTCTGAAACGAGTCCCACCATGAAGATTAATACGGACATGGTTATAAGCATGGCCGATGTGGGACCATAGCGCACATCTAAAAAGAATATTTTATAAAGACCGTAACCCAATCCGATAAGGAAAATGGAAAAACTTACCGGAAGGAAAACACGCATGGGCGAAAAAAGGGTAGCAATTTTTATGATGATCAAAAAGAATCTGGAACCATCCCTAAGCAATTTTATCTTGCTCTTCCCGGCGCAACGGTTTGCCTTAATGGGTAGATATAAAAGGCTGTAACCTGACCGGAGAATTGCCATCGTAATCGTTGTAGGATAGGAAAAAGTGTTGGGCAATAAAGAAACAAATTGACGGGCAATATCAGCCTTGATTGCCCGGAAACCTGAGGTTAAATCCTGTATTTTTCTTTTGCAGATGTAGGATGCAAAAATATTGTAGAATCTGTTCGCCACGTTTCTGTGAAAACGCGATTCCGAATCACCGCTGCGCGCTCCGACAACCATATCATACTGACTGACTTTATCCAGCAGTTGAGGAATATATTCCGGATTATGCTGGCCGTCGCCATCCATCATTACCAAAACCTTGCCTTTAGCCTGACGGATACCTGTTTTGACGGCCGCGCCATTGCCGAGATTATAAGGGTGAGAAATAATCCTCGCGCCGGCTTTTTCCGCGAATAAAGCGGTATCATCCTTAGAGCCGTCATTAACGACCAGAATCTCATAAGTCCGGTTCAAACTATCCATGGTCGCACGAACACGGCCGATGATATCAGCAATAATTTCTGCTTCATTATAGGCGGGTATGATGATGCTGACATTTAATTCAGTATTCATGGGATATCCTTTTGATGCTTTAACGTACTATTTTTTATTGGATTTGTCCAAAATAATTTTACCGTAATATTTGAAATTACTTGATATTAAATTATTCGGGTAATATTATGAAGCACAACTTAATGTAGGGCGTGTTCGGGGAACGCGCCGCAGATTGTTCGGGGGGAAATTCCTATAAATTGTTTTTGTACGCATTGGCCGTTATTTTATAAACCTTAAAAATAAGGTCCGAATGGATCAAAAAACAGAAGCCGAAATTGTGGTCAGGGTTTTAAAAGGAGACAGGCAGGCTTACGCCTTGCTCGTTGAAGAATATAAAAATCCGATTTACAATTTGGCCTATCGGATGACCAGCAATTTTGCCGATGCCGAGGATCTGGCGCAGGAAACGTTTTTACGTTCCTTCAGAGAATTGTCCCGTTTTGATACGAAACGTCATTTTTATACCTGGATCTATACAATCAGCCTTAATCTTATCCGAAATCATCTGAAAAAAGCAGGACGCAAAATTGATTTCCAAAAAACGGG
>DJVN01000015.1 GCA_002441205.1 Syntrophaceae bacterium UBA6255
TATTTACAGGAAGTAGATCCATTGAGGTGGAACACAACAGCCGTGGTTTTCGAGACTCGGAGCATATCGTTAGGGCTAACCCAAGGATTGTTTTTTTAGGAGATTCATTCGTTTGGGGATATGATGTCGATCAGCAAGAACGTTTTACTGAAAAACTTCGTGATAAGTTATCTAACGTGTCCATCTATAATCTCGGGGTCAGCGGATACGGAACAGACCAGCAGTATTTGCTTCTCATGCAGCAATATGACTTTTATAAGCCCGACATTGTGTTTCTTGTTTTCTGCACGGACAATGATAAAAACGAAAACTCCCATAACTATGTGCACAGAGGTTACTTCAAACCATATTTTGTGGTTAATGGCGACAATTTGACGCTTAAAGGTGTCCCCGTTCCGAAATCGTGGCGATATTTTATCAAGCGGCATGATGTGCTCTCATATTCATGTTGGTTTAGATTCATTACAAAATCATATTTCAAATATCTGGGGCCGCCCCCTTTGGAGCTGAAGGACCCTACCTATGCAATCATTTCCAGCATGAACAACTTCATTAAGAGCCGGGGCGCAAAGTTTCTCGTCGGATTACAGGAAGTGGATTCAAACTTAAAGATATACCTTAAAGATAATAATATACCTTTCGTTGATTTATCCACTTCATATATATACCCGACCTATGGAAATCATTGGACGCCGGAAGGCCATCTTATAGTAAGTGAAAAAATCCACGATTTTTTGACGAAAGAGAAGTTTCTAAAAAAAAATTGAATCGAAAATAAATTTAATAAGTGTTCTTCAAAGAAATCTCTATCGGAATAGAAATAAACGCAGAAAAGAACATTATTATATCATTACCAGCTGCCCGAAGCTCCGCCGCCGCCGGAGGACCCGCCTCCTCCGGAAAAACCGGACGACCCACCGGAACTCCACGAGCTACCTGAACTGCCCGAGCCACCGGATGTCACGGTGAAGCCGCCAATGTTGGCGCGACCTTTTGTTTTCAGATCTTTTGCCGCCCTGTTATACCAGTCGCTTTTTTTTATGAGCAGTTTGGCAATCGGGAAAGCAACAAGATAGGTAATCAGCATGTATAGCGCACCGGTGGAACCCACCACGATGATGGGAAACATAGCCCAGAAAGGAATGAGGAATAAATAAAGAAACCAGCCTACGCCCGGAGTCAGAACGCCCATAATCGTGAAAAGCCCGATAATGCCGAAAATGAAAGCGCCGATTAATATTCTTTCAGTAATCGACATATCCGGCGCTTCCAGATTAAGACCGGATGATTTTTTTGATTCGGCACCCGTATCAGCCACTGTATCCGGCGGCTGTCCACCTTCCAATACTTTTACAATCGCGTGAACACCTTCATCAATGCCTTTATTGTAATCATTATTCTTAAAATGCGGCGTCATGACATTGCGGATAATGCTGCCCGCAACACCGTCCGGCATGGTTCCTTCCAACCCGTAACCCACCTCTATGCGCATTCGCCGGTCTTTTGGCGCCACAACGACCAGAACACCGTTGTCCTTTCCCTTTTGTCCGAGTTTCCATTCATTGAAAACAGCGACAGCATATTCCTCAATGCCTGCGCCTTCCAGTGTCGGTGTTGTTAAAATGGCAATCTGATTGCTTGTTCTGTCTTCATGCGCTTTGAGACGTTCGGTTATGGATTTACGTGTTTCATCCGAAAGGAGCTGCGCGTTATCTGTCACCCGTCCGGTGAGAAAGGGAACATCAATAGCAAAAGAAGGAAGCGTTATCAAAAGAGCGGCAAGAACGAATAAAGCACGACATAATATTTTCATGCGCCCTTCTCCTCGATAATATCATTGGACAATTCATTCAGAGATAATTCTGGAGGCGTTTTACCGGAAAGAAATTCTTCCAGCTTTACGAGGCCTGTATCCAATGCCCGAGCCGTCTGTCCGGCTTTCAAATAACCACGCATATTGTGGATGACCGTGTCAATGGCTTCGCGATTTAATTGCGATTTCAGTCCCGAATCAGGAAGGACAACGATCCTCCGTTCAAAAAGGCTGACCAGTAAAAGAACCGCTTTACGTTCACGCGTGGCAAACAGTTGCCGCGATAGAAATATTGATTCTGCATACTGGTGCGTCTCCTCATCCGCGCGGCGCGAACTTAAAAACAGGCGAGCGAAATCCGGCACAAAAACACACAGCAGAGCAAAAACCGCACCGGCAGCGAGTATCATGACAATGGCAAGAAATGCCGCGACAACTGAAGACTTGAGAGGCCACAACAGATTGATGATGAAGAAAACAAAGCCCGTTAAAGATGCTCCCAGCGCGAAAGACTTCCAGGGAAGTTCGGCATAGTTGTCTGACCGTTCGATAACAGACAGTACAATCTGCGTACCTGTGCGCGCTTCCGCAGTCTCAACATGATGCTCCAACTGGCTTCGTTCTTCATTGGTCAAGGTGTGTCGCATATTTCTCCTGTAGTATCCCGGGGAAGAAATTTATTTCATGAAAAAGACTCTGGGAAAAAATATGAACGCTATTTTAAAATACAAACTTTGCGTTTGCAATAGGGAAAATGACTTTATCTTTTCGTTTCAGTATTTAACCTGCTTACTTACATTTTTATAAAGAGTTAACCGCTTGGAGGACTCTCTAAATAAATATTAATATTTTTTCGGATATTTCAAATCCGAAACTTGCGTCAGCCTCTTATAAAAGTATTTCGGGTCGAAATTTCTCTTGATGGAAATGGCGCCATGAGGGCACGCCGATCCGCAATCAAAACAGGCAATGCACAGGGTGGCTCCCGTCTTCAAGACATCCACATGAGGCACTCCGGCTTTTACGCCTTTTTTCATATCTTTCCACACTTCTTTTTTAGCGACCTTGTCGGTCACAATGCATCCGCCCGGACATACCTTGATACAAATGCCGCATTGTTTACACTTCGTGGGATTGAAAAAAAGATCTGCTGTCTTCATATGGTTTGGATTGTCATATGTCGGTATTCGGAATCGGTCAATCAAGCTGAATTTTTTCATATCATTCCCCCTGTTTTCTAACTCTTGGAGCATCGTTCATCCCTCTGTCATACCACTGCACCAACTGTACTTCGCGCGGTACCATACCATCTGCTTTAGGACTGGGCCAGCCTAAGGCAATACAGTCATTCAAATGATACGGATACTTAATGCCGAATTTTTTCCTCCACTTAGACAGATACATCAGCACTTGGATGAGACCGATCCAGCAACTCCCCGCCCCCATACTGTGAGCCGCCAGAACGATATTCTGACCACAAATACCGATATCCGTGGGTGGACTGGCCACACCGCGTCGATCCTCTACCAGAAGGACAAGAGTGGGAGCGCCGTGAAAGACTGGCGTTTTATCCTGAGCGATTTGCGACATCAAACAAAAGGGAACCGGATGAAGTTTGTTTTTCATAAACCGTATTATCCACTTGACCCAGCTTAAAATATAGAGTCGGCGCAGAATATTGCCCCTTGTGTAATCCAAAAAAAACATGAAGAACTTGATGATCTTTTGTGCATCCTTTTCCATCTCCGCAAGAATTTCGGGACTATTGACCACAATGAATTTCCATGGTTGCATATTGCCGGCCGATGGAGCGTATCTACCCGCTTCCAGAATCCTTTCAATCATGCTATCCGGCAGGGGATCTTTTTTAAATGACCGAATACTGCGTCTCTCCAGAATAATTTTTTCAACCGGATTCCAGGGCATGCCTTCTTCATATTTTCCCAGCGGAGATAATGTGTCTTTTTTTGAGTTCATGTTTTCATCCGATGCATTACCAAACGGTTGAACATTTTCTTTTTCCGCTACTGTTGTCATTACGTTCTCCATGCCTTTCCTCCTTGTGGACGTCTATTTCCTTGTATCCGCTTAGCTTAGGAAAAAACAACTTTCTAAGTTCAATCACGGGTATGAACCCCACGACAAGCCCTCGACCCTAATTCCGCCCCAAGGGGCGCGGTACGATACCCATGCTTATGCAGGATAATTCGATCTGCAAGTTTCACGGCACTCTGTTTCTGAAACTTGGATCTCATTACCCTCCGCTGTGTCCCGATAAAGTCGGGATTCGACTTAAAAATTTTAATGCGCCTATAGTGACCTTCAGGTTATGCGCTTTTGAAATTTGAGTCTAACCATAAACGATACATTTATGATAATTTTGTTTAACTTACGTATTGATTTTTCTGCGAATCGTAAGTTCCTTCAATAATGCCTTTCTTTTCCAGTTCTTTCTTGATGATTCTCTGGGTTTCGGTTTTAGGAAATTCTTTGACTATCTTGACAAATCGCGGAACTGCAAACTTGGCCAGATCTTCTTTCAGTGTCTCAATCAGATCGGCTTCTTTCAGGGTATGTCCGTCAACCAGAGAAACGCACGCCATGATTTCATCCTCGGCCAGTTCCGAAGGAACCGCGTAAACGGCCGCTTCCAGCACCGACGGGTGCTTCTGTATCGTATGTTCTACTTCGTAAGCGGAAACGTTTTCACCTTTGATACGCATGAACTCCGCATTACGCCCGACAAAATAGAGGTAACCGTCTTTATCCCGTTTGACCAGATCCCCGGTGTATATCCAGCCGCCTTTAAGCTTATCATTGCCGGCCGTTTCATTTTTAAAATATTCCACCGACTTCTTCTTCCCCTTGGATTCAAAAATAAGTTGACCGGGAGTGCCGTCCGGAACGTCATTCCCTTCATTGTCCACCAGGCGATATACTGTATTGAGCGTTGGTTTCCCAATGGAGCCGACGGGAGCATTGCCCAGATTCATGATGCTCTTTCCGCCGCCGTCAACGGAACCGTAAGCTTCATAAATTTTGATTCCAAATCTTTTTTCAAATTTCTCCCAATCGTCAACCGGACAGGCGGCTGACAGGGTAAACCGCACATTGTTCACATTGTCATTATTTTTGGGCGGCTGTTTCATCAAAATGGGAATCATGGCGCCGATGGTGTTAAAAGCGGTAACCTTATGCTTTCGTATCTCGTCCCAGAAGCGGCTCGCGGAGAATTTTCTGGCCAGCACCACTTTGCATCCACGGTGCATGGCCTGAGTGACACAGAGCCAGAGCGCATTCCCGTGGAAAAGAGGAAGGCTGGTGTAAAGAATGTCCGATTTTTTATAGAGAGCGATTGCCGGTATCGAAAGTAACTTCACCGTAGTTTTGCCGTACCGGTACATAACCCCCTTGGGCAGGCCGGTTGTTCCCGATGTGTACAAAATGAAGCAAACGTCGTTTTTATCATATTTCACATCCGGTTTATTCGACGGCTGACTGTAAGCTTCAATAAGATTCAACATCCCTTGAGGAAGAGCAGCTGCACCCGCCGGGATAGAACGGTTCACTATCACCGTTTTTTTCTTTTCGATTTTCTCCGCTATTTTTTTGTACACATCGAGAAATTCCTCGTCAATAACGACAAATTCCGCATCGCTATGGTCTATGATATAGAGGAGGCTGTCGCCACGCAACGACGTGTTGATGGGAATAGAATACATTCCGATTTTCTGCGACCCGATAAATACATCCAGATACTGAGGACAGTTGCCCATAATAATGGCAATCCCCTTGCCCTTGCCGGCGCCCAGTTTCAAAAGAAAGTTGGCCACCTTGTTGGCGTTTTCATCCATCTGCCGGAAAGTAAATTCTCTATCTTCAAAAATCAAGAAAGTTCTGTCTCCGTACTTGCGGGCTTTTTCTTCGATGAGTTCAGCCCAGGACATGTCTTCTATAATTTCCTTCGTTTTCGTCATACTTCGAAAATTCTCCCGGAATGTTCCGCGCGTCATCTCATCTTTAAAGAATTTTAATAAACTTTTACCAAGATAAAACGTGATTTTTAAATTTGCTAACAAATACATCTTTTACTTACCTCATCAGATTTTTATATTTGAATATACTCGCTTCTTTTCTTAAGTCTTTTAATCAGGATAGCGTTGTGATTATCCTTTGACTATCGTTTCAACAATCCTCAGTTTTTTCATCGGAGCCAAACCCAAAAAAGCCTGCACATGTTTCGCGTCCCGGAATCTTTTTTCCTGTCCGTAATCTTTCATATAACCATTGCCGCCCAGACATTGAATCCCGTCCGTCGTCAACTTGCAGGCCAGCTCCGATAGATGAAGTGCCGCCGCCCGGCTGTAGAGATTCCATTGCGGTTCCTGATTTTCCACGGCCATCGCCGCTTCGGATACCACCATTTCGGCAATTTTCACCTGCACAGCCATCTGGCCTAATATCATTCTCAGTCCCGACCAGTTAATAATCTCTTTACCGCCCTGACAACGTTGCTGACTATAATCAAGAGCTTCCTGAAAAGATCCTTTCATGATCCCGCATTGCATGGCGGCAACGGCCGAGTGCATGCGATCAGCGGCCTGATCGAAATACTTGTCACCTTCACCTTCTTTCCCTGCCAGTGTACCTGCGACGCCTACCAGCGTAAGATCAACAGCGGGACAGGCATGAAGTCCCAGACTGAATACCGGCTGGCTTTTGTTGATGCCTTTATCGTTCAGATTGACAAGAAAGTAGGAATATCCTTCCTGTCCTTTGATTTTGGCCGGGACCAGAGCCTGTCCGGACAAACCGCCCAGAACGACGTATTCAATGGCGCCATTGAGAATATAACTGTCTTTGACCTTAACGGCCTCCAGTGTAACGCCAGTTTCCAAAGGATTGGCAAAAGAAGCACAGGCAATCAGTGCGGCCCTGGCATTGGCGGCATTTCCCATCATGTCAGCCAAGAGGTCTTTATTTCCCGCCGCCAGAATGATTTCCTGAGACAGAGCATTGGTAAAAATAATCCCGGCAAGGCTGGCATCCGCCGCACTGATGTGATCGAGGATAATGCACAAGGCACTGATGTCCTGACCGATACCGCCGCATTCCTCCGGCAGCGTAGCGCCTAAAAGCCCGACTTCATAAGCCTTGGTTACCACAGAATCAAAAAAAGAGCCAAAAGGATAGCGGTCGTGTTCTTCCCTGTTGGGAGCAAGCTCTTTGGCTGCAAAGCTGTGCGCCAGATCTTCAAATGACTTGAGTTCGCATTTTACCGTTGTCAGCATTTTTTCACCTCCTGTTCTTCTTCAAATACATGAGCCTGCGGTACACTACGTGCGATCAGGCAGTTGAAAAGATTGAGACGATTTAACTGGTTGGTCCCTTCGTAGATCTGCAGCAATTTGGAATCACGAAGAATTTTTTCCGCCCCATGGTCATGCCGCAATCCCGCCTGTCCCATCATTTCCAGCGCCATCTGGCTGTTTTTCATGCCCATATCCGTACCGAAAAACTTGGCAATGGATGACCATCCGGAACAGCGTTTCTGAGCCTCCAGGGATTGTCCTTCAACGTAAACCTGATGAAAGAACCAATCGACCAGCTTTAATTTGTAGAATGGAACAAAAAACATATCAATTACAAACTGCGGAATGTATTTGAGATAATAGTAAAGAGGTTTTACTTGCAGGAAATTAAAAATCCCTCCCTTCAGACTATTGGAAAAATTAGCTTCACAATAAGCGAGCCGTCCGGCGATGACGTTTTTATACATCTCGGCGAGCATAATCTGCGCCCATTCATGATTGATCAGCAGTTTGCCGTCCACAGCGGTTTCACTCGCAAATTTCAGCGCGTGTTCATAAGCTCCACGCGCCACACCGGTTCCGAAAGCACCCACCGCGGGACGTGACGCCTCGACGACATAGTGGATGATCTGGTTCACCAGTTCTCCGGTATCACGCAACCGGGATTTGCGCATGGTTCTTGAATCAAGTAAAACATTCTCATCCGGTATAAAACAGTCTTCAAAAATAAGCTCACTGGCCGGACATGCTCGCTGACCCATCTTGTCTTCATGCTTGCCGAAGGTAAGTCCTTTCATACCGGTTCTGGCCGCAAGCATGACCGTATTTTCGGATGGTTTTTTCAAATCGGTATAGGCAACCAGGCCGTGCCACCGGGAAACATGACCCATGGAGATAAAAATCTTGCTGCCGTTGACGATGTAGCCACCTTTGACTTTTTCAGCAAAACAGGTCACCTTGCCGCGATCGACCAATTCCACTTCTTCCACATCCGTCCCGGCTCCGGGCTCGGTAATAGCCAGTGTGATCAGACAGGGATTGCCTGTGCGTTCTCCTTCGGCCACTTCACGGCAGATTTTGTTGACAAGCGGTATATTCCAGGACGCCAGTATTGTCCCAAAACCGAGATAGTGAACAAAAACCACGTTGGCGATACCTACACAGGCCGATGCTAATTCTTCAACAACGTAATTGAGACCCGGCAACGCCCATCCCTGACCGCCGAAAAACTTGGGAATGAACATGGTGTAAAAACCCCAATCATTGACCTTCTGAACAAGATCCCAGGGAAGATATTCCGGATCCTGATAAGTCCTCAGATCCGCCTTAAGCGCCAGTGGTCTGACGACCTCATCGTTAAACCTTCGTGCATAGCTGACGAGCGCTCTGATTTCTTTGAGTTGGATTGTGGGCATCTTGGGAATAGCCTGTATACTGCAGTAACTATCCTCAAAACGCGGCTCACGCTCCAATAAAGATTTTATCTCCTTTGGTTTTATCATAATTCCTCCCTTCTGGATTGACTCATTACGACTTTACAACAACCGAGGCTATCCCTCCCTTTTTATAACTCAGAGAAGCATTGATCGAAAACAACATATGACGAGTTAATTACCATACGCCGGTATTTTTTTAAATCTTTACTAATATGAGTAAAAAAAATCTCTGACGACACCAATAGCTTTTTAACGAGAAGGAGCCTCCAGAATGTGAACACACATTGCTGCTTCTTCGGTGCCTAAAGCACCGCCGCCGTTTTCTGCCATAGCCATTTTTGCGTTTTTAACCTGACGTTTCCCGGCATTACCTCTCAACTGAGTCACCAGTTCATGGATTTGCGCCAGACCGGAAGCGCCAATAGGATGGCCGCGCGACGTCAAGCCGCCGCTGGGATTGATGGGAATGCGGCCCTTCAGGCTCGTCTCCCCTTTTTCAGCAAAGATGCCACCTTCGCCTCGAGGACAGAATCCCAGATTTTCCGCCTGCACCACTTCTCCAAAGGCTGTGGCGTCGTGCACTTCGGCAACATGGATATCTTGAGGACCAATTCCGGCTTTTTCATAAGCTTGTTTGGACAACCGCTCTCCTATTTCCGGAATGTCCGAATCAAAAGATGTTCTGATTGCAGAACCAATAACCGATGCTCTGATTTTAACAGCCTGACTGCTCAAGCCGAGTCTTCTCACTACATCTTCGGAACAGAGAATTGCCGATGCGGCACCGTCGCCGATGGGAGCGCACATCGCACGGGTCAGCGGCCATGACACAATACGATCGGATAAAACTTTTTCTACCGGAACTTCGAAACAGTATTGGGCGTTGGGGTTTAGTGTCGAGTTGAAATGATTTTTGGAAGCGATAATGGCCAGTTGTTCTACTGTAGAACCATACTTTTTCATGTGCTGGCGGGCGGCATAACCGTATACATCCATAAAAGGAGAATGATCCCCGGTTGTCATCTTACCCAGTTGCCATACGGTATCGTATCCGATTTTTTCCGACAGAACAATAAACGAGGTAATTTTATCACGAAATTCCTTCCATCTCGATTCTTTTGCCTTGGATTTTTTAGCGCCGTTTCCGGTTGCTTTTATCGCTGACTGGTACCTCTGCTTAAAGAGTTCCCTTTGGGCTTTTTCATCTTCTGTAAGACTAAAAACAGAGAGTGTTCTGGCAATGGATAAAACATTTTCAATATCTATGCCGCCCAGAAAACCGAAGAAGACAAGATTCTTGTTGGAAAAATAAAGTTTTTCCGCGCCGACAGCCATGGTGATATCATACAACCCCCCGGCAACACCGTACCATGCATGATGCAAAGCGGTGGAACCGCCTGCACAGGCATTCTCCACGTTGGCAATAGGAACGCCTTCAATTCCCATCCCCTTAAGGGCAACCTGGCCTCGAATGGTCATTTGTCCTCTTTCACCCCATCCGGCATTGGCAAACCAAAGTGCCTCAACGTCGTTCTTGTGCAAACCCGCATCTTTTAGACATCCGGTGGCGGTTTTTATTGCCAGGTCCTTGATGCTTTTGTCCATGTGCTTGCCAAATTTGATCGTATCAACTCCGATAATGTAGACATCACGCATAAGACAACCTCTTAAAGATGATTAACTTCTTACTTGATAATGCAAAAAAGTTGTGGTAAATAAATTCCATAAAATTGGTTAACCAATTACTAGCAATATATTTACCACGTGTCAAGAATTTTCTAAATGAATATATGACAATGTTATAAATTTAAACGAAGGAGATAATATGGAAGGTTTGCAGGCACATGAACGTGTAATGAGCATACTGGTTAAACAGATTTTTACCAGACAGCTCAAACCGGGAGACAAACTGCCATCAGAGCGGCAGCTTACAAAAGACCTTAACGTGGATAGAGCGTCTCTGCGAATTGCACTAAAGCACATGGAATCGATGAATGTGCTTAATATACGACACGGTGACGGCATTTATGTTCGTGATTACATGAAAGGTGCGAGCATCGATTTTTTGCGAATTCTTTTTGTACAAACGGAACAACCGGAGGGGCAATGGCTTGCCGATCCTTATATCCTGGATGAGGTTTGGGAATTCTGGTGTTTTTTCCTGCCGGAAATGCTTAAACTTGCCGCCAAAAGATTTACACCACGAAACATTAAATCCATGTTGGCTATCTTTGATGAAGAATTAGCCAATCTGCAGGATAGATCCCGTATCATCGAGCTGGAACTTCAGTCGCAGGAATTAGTCGCTGAAATAGCGAATAATATAGTTGTCATACTTATCACGCATACATGCCGTCCCTTGCGTAAAAAAATGATCGAACTATTTTATGCTTCTTTAAATAATGAAAGTATAAAAAAACATATAGAGATAAAAAAAGATTTGCTCCGATCGTACATGGCCAAAGACACGGCCGATCGTTTTGCTTTTATTGATCAATATCGCGAAATACTCAACAATAATCGTTTGAGTCTTCGGAAATTACTTTTAAAAGAGCCTTATAAAGAATGAAAAACAAAAATTAATTTAGGCTAATAAAAAGCCCTCCGTTCGTTTGAACAGAGGGCTTTTTTGTTGCCTTCAGCTTTTAAGTTTTAAGTCTATGTTTTACATTCCCATTCCGGGATATCCGCCGCCGGGAGGCATCCCGGGCATTGCACCGGCGCCCTTCTCTTCGGGCTTGTCAGCGATCATGCACTGCGTTGTCAACAGTAATGCCGCAACAGAAGCTGCATTCTGAAGAGCAAAACGGGTAACCTTGGTCGGATCAATGACACCGGCTGAAATCATATCTTCATACTCATCGGTGCGGGCATTGAAACCGAAAGAGCCTTTCTTCTCTTTGACCTTTTCAACGACAATGCTGCCTTCCATGCCGGCGTTGCAGGCGATCATCTTAATCGGCTCTTCAATGGCTTTCTTCACGATATTGACACCAATCTGTTCATCGCCTTCCAGAGCCATTTT
>DJVN01000165.1 GCA_002441205.1 Syntrophaceae bacterium UBA6255
CGCATGCCCTGAATAATTTCAATGCCCTTGCTGATCGGTGTCCGGAAATGGGAAGAACCGGGAAGGGGATCACACTGATATAAATAATATGGACGCACTCTGATTTGCAGCTGGCCATGCACCAACCGGGTCATCGTTTCAACATCATCATTGATTCCGGAAAGCAAAACGGTCTGGCTTCCCAGCGGGATACCGGCATCGGCCAGACGAATGCAGGCGGCACTCATCTCCGGGGTCAGTTCTTTAGGATGGGTAATATGAATACTCATCCATAACGGATGATACTTTCTGAGCATGGTCGTTAGAGAAGGCGTGATGCGTTGAGGTAAAACAACTGGAACTTTTGTTCCGATTCGAATAAGTTCAACATGACGGATTTTATACAAGCGCGCCAGAAGCCATTCCAGTCTTTCATCGGATAAGGTTAAAGGATCGCCACCGGAAAGTAGAACATCTCGTATATTTTTGTTGCTGGCAATGTACTTGATGGCATTTTCCCACTTCTCAAGACTAATTAAATGGTTTTTATTTCGTTCAATAATACGGGAGCGTGTGCAGTAACGGCAATAGGTGGAGCAGCTGTCGGTGACCAGAAACAAAACCCGGTCGGGATAACGATGAATAATTCCCGGCACCGGAGAATCGACATCCTCGCAAAGAGGATCCTCCTCTTCGCCCTCGGTATGCAGGCATTCATCAACAACGGGAACAACGCAACGGCGCAGCGGATCCGCAGGATTGTCAGGATGCAGCAGACTGGCGTAATAAGGAGTGATGGAGACGGGCAGCGCTCCGGTTTGATGCATCATAGCTTGACGTTCATTGTCTGAAAGATTGAGTATCCCTGATAATGTATCAACATCCCTGATGGCATTGCGCAGTTGCCAGCGCCAGTCAAACCATTCCAGACGGGTAATATCGGGATATAGTCGAGTTCGGAAGAGGCGGGAGCGGGCGGAATCTTTAAAAGGAAATAAAATACTATCTGACTTTTGTTTAATCGGATGATGACTAAATTCCTCTTTGAATAACAAAAAGTCACTTACGTTATTTTTAGCATGAACAAGACCGGTCAAATGACCAGGAGGTTCTTCCTCCTCTTTAAACAGGGCCTCGCTTTCCATTAGTTCCTCCTTGATGAGGATCATCCTCCCGTAAAAAATATTTTGTGATAAAAATTTTTCTCTTAGATAATGAAATGTACTCATACAAAAATATTTGTCAACATTTTTTTGCATTTTTACGAAAAAAAATTATAATTTTTTTTATGCGGACTGGTCCGTGCAGGAAATCTTGACGGTCAATCCGTCCTCTGATTGTCTAAAAAACATGCTCAATGCATTCTTTATCAAACAAGGTTAAGCCGCTGCGATAGCGCTGAAACCATCGTGGATTCTACATCAGCGCATGACGAATTGAGAAATGGAATACTCCGGAAGGTTACATGGACGACGCAAGGGTTCCTGAAACAATAGCGGGAAACGTCTCGAAACGTCTTCCTGGACCTCATGACAACCCATCGAGCGATCGGAGGGTGTTCATGCCCGTTGAAGACAATTTTTGTTCAAAAGAAAAAGAATTAGGCAAAAAAACTTTTTTTTAGTAAAAAGAAATCGACCCGTTCACGGATAAACGAACGATGTTGCCAGTCTAAATCAAGAGAAGGTTTATGCCTGAATTGCCCGAAGTTGAAACCCTCTGCCGCCAACTGAGAAAAAAAATTTGTGGCAGGCCAATATTGGCTAGTGAAGTCTATGACGAGAAACTCGCCGGTATTAAAAATACAAAAGGACGCAATGTTTCAGCGGTTGAACGCAGAGGCAAAACGATAAACGTTTTTCTTAATAACGGAAATTTCATTTCAATACATCTGCGCATGACCGGACGGCTGCTCTGGCAGAAGGATTCGGAAAAGCCGCAATACAGCCGATGGAAGATGACTTTCAACAACGGATACATCTTCCTTGTTGATCCACGCCGTTTTGCCACCGTTACAATTCACAAAACAATACCGTCTAAAATGCGAAACGATCTTCTTACCGGTTTTGACGAAAAAACATTCATAGCGCAACAAGCCGTAAGGAAGATTAATGTTAAAATATTGCTGATGGAACCGAAAGCCTTGGCGGGTATTGGCAATATTTACGCCTGTGAGATTTTACATCAGTCAGGTGTTTCTCCGCTGAGGCATGCATCATCTTTATCCAAAGAGGAGTGGACGAAAGTATTTAATGAAAGCAGAAGCATTTTAAAAAGAGGGATCGAAAAGAGAGGAACGTCCATTTCTGACTGGCGGGATTTATTTGGCTGCCCGGGTGAATATCAGCACGAGTTAAAGGCATATGGTCAGGAAAATAAACGTTGTGCGATTTGCGGTGGAACTATTTGCAGGATAAAGCAGGGTGGCCGAAGCACCTTTTATTGTCCTCATTGCCAGAAGTAATATGTTTCCCTTATCGTTGAACGAACCGACAGGATCTCTTTGAAAAGTATCGTTCAGAGCATGTAGTCAGATTCTTCTATGTTGATTTTGGTTCGTTAAATCTTGCAATAATTCCAAATGATTGCAGATTTGCTTTTTTTTGCTTCCAGGAGATGTAATCCTTTATTTTTTGGATTGCTTCACTGGGTGTGTCCACAAATTCCAAGCCCGCTTCATAAAATTTATCCTCAATAATGACTTTAATCCATTTTACTTTTCCAAGAGCGATAATCTGCTTTTCAAGCGTCTTTAATGTAAAATCTATCTTGAGTATGGTATC
>DJVN01000026.1 GCA_002441205.1 Syntrophaceae bacterium UBA6255
GACTTATGCAGCTCATACAGGTCTATAATTTGTTTTATGTCACTCATTCGTTTCACCGTGGCCCCCTCCCTACTTCTCTTATGAATAGGAAGGGACTTGATTGGTGGGGGGGTCAAAATCGAATGAGCGTTTGCTTATATAGGGGGGTCAATTTTTAATGAGCGTGTACAGCCAATTCGTCCTCACCCCACTGGGATATGAATTGAAGCGATGCAAGACCCGTCGTTGCCGGAACGAACTGTTGCTGACGCAACTGTTCAAACGGCCTACATTCCGATATTCCATCGAACATTTGAGGGAATCCAATTTTGCTATCGAATCAATTTCGACACAGTGTGTTGCTGACCTTCTTTACCGATACGATTCCCGATATAACCCGGTAACTCGCCTTCGGCGGGCTTCGACAGTTAAAAGCTGGTTGAAATGGATTTGTGTGAATGTACGGTTTGATGGGTAGCCGAAGAAAATTGGATGGATATATTGTGAATAGCCGAAGCCCCGTAGCACGTGTGTGTGCACGAAGGAGTCAGGTATGATCCAGCAAGGGTAAAGGAAGCGTGCGGATGAATCTGTTATCTATACGGAAGTATGGTTTAAGACCATCTAGAATGCATTACAAAAAGGAGACTGATTTGAATGAAGAATGTTGATATGAAGCTGAATGGAAATCAATTGGTAATAACCGTAGATATTACAAAGGAATTTGGACCGTCAAAGTCGGGAAAATCCATCACAATAGCGTCAACGGAAGGAAACGTATCTATTCCGGACAACGAGGATATAAAGATCGGACTGAATATCTATCGAAAAATCTAATTGGAAGACCCCGGGTGTTGTGTTCGACCGGATCGGGGAGAGGGCCCTGCCCTTTGCAATCCACTTCTCCCCGACAAATTTGGCGATGGGCTATTCCAAAAAATCATTCAACCAATCCACTTACGCATGCAATATACTTCCCAGCATCGGTAATGGTGAAATAATATTGTCTCCCTCGTTTTTCCCGCGTGATGTAATTTTGATCTTCCAATTCTTTCAAGTAACCGAAATTTATCCGATTCAGAAGCTTTCGTTTCAGTTGCGGCTTTTCATCCCTCCCAGCGTCGGAAGGAATCTTTTCAAAATCGGAAACCCCTTTTTGTTTTAAAAAGGAAAAAATATCCTCGGTACACATCTCTCCTTTACCCTGGAGATCTCTCCGGAAAAGTTCTGCAAGCAGAAGCAGGCTATCATGTTTCGGCATCATGATTTGGAAGCTCTGAAGCATTTCAGTCTTCCCGGTTTTGACAATACTGATCCCATGTGTGGATTCTTTATGAGCAAGAGCGCCAGTTGCATATGCATCGGCGGGAACATAATATGCCATAACTCCATGAACCATTGCGGCTATCGTAACGGCGAACGAGGTTTTCCTTCCACACGCGGACATATTTACAAAAACCTGGTTGCCCTGTTCCTTCTCTCTGACGATGAGTCGTGAAATTATTCGCATTACTTCTAAAATCTCAAACATCTCAACGGGCTGAGAAATTACCTCGATTTGCAAATCCTTTAATCGCCGAATAACCTCGCTTGTATAATGTTGTTGTTTCTCTCTCATTACCACATCATGATCTGATTCTGGAGGGATAGCGAGGAGATAAACACGATCTGCCTTTTTTTTCGTGAAGGGTTGGACAGCACGATCAATTTCATGGCCGAGCGGTATGATGTGCACGGTATCTGGGATATCACCGGATGAAGGAGACATATTAAAAAATGGAAATAGGATCTATTTGTTCATATTGTTCACATCATTCACATGAATTTATTGATAATATTGTAGCGTCTTTCAATAGGATGAGGAATGCAAAATGAGAATCAACTTCCAGGGTTGTGTTGGACGACGGATGACCTTTGTCGGCATTTTCTGGAAATACGGCACTTTTTCCAATCGGATAGGTACAGGAAGGACCATACTTCTACGATCTGTCCAGGATATCAATGGACACAAGTTTGCCGATCATGTTTGGATCAATTATACCGTAGGGTTTGATGCGGTTGGAGAATTCGAAAGAGGCGATATGGTCCAGTTTGAGGCTACAGTCTCTGAGTACGTGAAAGGATATATGGGCGGGAAGATTGAGGGTCGTCTCAAGCGGCCGCTTCAGGTCGATTACAGACTAAAGTACCCTCGAAAGGTTAAGTTACTCCAGAACAATCTTACTTTAAGTGTCCATTCACAAGCACCTCGTCCGATTGAAATGAAGGTGTGATATGAAAAGAGCAGTGAGAAAAGCAATGTCACACAATGAACGCTGCAAAGACTGCAAAGTCCGGGTAAAGGAACTATTAGAGCAATTATACGGACAGGTGGAGCTTAATTATCGTTTCAGGATACCCACGAAACCGGAGGAGTTCAGAAATAATCCTCAATATGAGATACTCAATGAGATCTATACTGCTCTTCAAAAATACCGAAATTTCAACGACTTTGTGAGGGCATCGTATGTTGATGTCGATTTTTATCTTCCAGATCAGAACATTGTCATTGAATTTGATGAATCACAACATTTCACAGAAGCGAGAAGAATAGCCCTTTTGCACTATCCTGAAAACCTGCCGCTAGGATTTTCGCCGGAGAAATGGGTGAGATTGTGTGATTCGATTCAGGCGATGGATAATGATCCCCCTTACCGGGATGAACAGCGTGCCTGGTATGATGTAATTCGCGATTTCTTACCCCAGTTGGCAGGGATCCAAAAAACAGTACGGATATTTGCCGGGGATATGACATGGTGCACACTGAATACAGGAAAATTCGAGGACATAAAAAAATTCAAACAAACAATTGAGGACAATCCAAATCCTGCAAAGCCCACCAAGATATCTCCTTGGCCTACAAAAACCGAAAACGATCGTTATATCCTTGATGCATTTATCTGGTTTGAATATTTACTCAATAAATTGAAATTGCAGTATCTCATCGACTGCTTTGAAGGGACCTTCAATCTCGAGGCTCCTTATCTGAAAAATCCGCAGAACGAGCAAAAAATTCTCAACTCCCGCAACGGTCGGGCATTCAAAGCCTATTTCAACATGCATATCCGGAATGTCGGATACGAAGGCCCACTAATCAAGGATCGGAATCCCGGTGAATTAAAGGTGGTCAAGGATATGACTGAATTAAATGAATTGCTGAAGCAGAGCATCACAACGTCTGACAATTGGTTAGCGTTATTCTCTGAATATCTCCTCATAAAGACCGTTGTTCACGAGATCTATGTTGACACCGTGTATGAAGAGAACAAACTAAAATACGGCTTACCCACCCTTGAAGACTTAATTGTTGAAACAAAGAATAATGAAAAAATATCCCTCTTTCAAGGGAAAAAACTGAGAGATTATATCATCAACTCTCTGCTGTTGGGAATTGATCCTTCGGGAAATACTCCAAGCCAACTTCAACAGGCCCACCTTATGCACAGTAATCCTGGTTCTTTTGATCGATTCCTCTCCCAGAGGAAGGAATGGGTTGGAATCGCATACAGAGACATTGGTAAGAATCAACCAAATATGAAAAAAGAAAATCTTGCATCGGTTCTCCAATGGGATCGGAATTCACTCTGTGCTTTTGATGCGGGGCCGGTTTTCATAAGAAAAAGAAAAGAATTTCTTGTACCATTGTTCTGCCAATCCATTTCCATGTACGATAAATGGAATTCAACGCTCTCATTGAGGGAAAAATTAGATGAGGCAATGGGCAATGATGTCAATATCCTCGTCGGGTCTTACTGGGAATATTTCCTTGAAGGCCAGAATCTGAATTTTATTGAGAATAATAAACACTATGCTGAAATCATGAGGAAGATCGAAAAGGAACTCGATGCCCGATTCCAGGCACTCGATGTTGCTGAATTGGCCGAAATCTATCATCACTTTTCTGGCCATATCGAAATGCCGCGATCAATTTCATCATCACAAAAACAAATTACAAGGGCAAAACCTGTCTCCTCTCAAGGTAATGGAAGGATTAACCAAATCGCAGACATATTTGAAAAGAAAAATACGATTCTTCCCCCGGTAAAACGACGGATATTCAACAATCACACACAAATCCGGTTTTATCATCCCGAGTGGCCAAAAATCGACAATAAACCCAATCAATCAATATACTATGAAATTAATGACTGGAATTGTTACGGAAAAAAGGAAATTAGAATCGAGATTCAGTTCTGGAATGAATTTTTCGTTGAAATTGGGGAAAAAATCCATGAAAAAAGCGAATTCATTCGCAATAAGATGCCCCAGAATCCTTCTGTAGAATGGAATACAACAACGAGTGCTGGATTAAATCGGTTACAATATCTATACCAAGATACCGCAAATCCCGAACAGATTGCCCAGAGCATGGAAATTCTTATCAAAAATACACAGGATATGATAAATGAATGGCTGAAAGCAAAACTGATGGGGCATTATTGAACATCTGTCCTTTCACTCTGTCTGCATCGCCAGCAAGGTGCAGGGGTTCTGAATGCACTTTATGGATTTGCAATGAGTGTGCTATCCGTATGATTGCAAGAAACACTCTGGAACTAGTCCAGGAGAGTAAGCAAATTAAGGAAAGAGTCAGATTGCTGTAAGAGAAGGGGAGGCCCTTATTGTATTATCCCCAAATCCTTCCTCAACGCCTCCAATATCGCCCCATACTCCGGACTCGCTTTTGCCTTCTCCACTGACTCGTCTATCTCCATCGCTGCCTTTTCATTCAGGATCATGGAACATTTTGCACAATACTGAGCATAATGAGCATTCATGGACAAACACCGTGAACAGCGAACGGGTTCAAGTTTCATCTCCGACTGCAGATGTACACGCCCATTCAAAATTGC
>DJVN01000210.1 GCA_002441205.1 Syntrophaceae bacterium UBA6255
CTGTTGGCGGCGGTCATGGCCGGCTTCGGAGGCGTTATTTCCGAAATCGGTGCTTCCATTATGGTCGGTGGAAACATCAAAGGATACTCGCGTGTGCTCACCACAGCCACGGTCATGGAAACCGGCAAAGGAAATTTTGATATTGCCATTGCACTGGGTATTATCCTTTTGCTCCTTGCTTTCACTATCAATGCGCTGCTCACACAAATACAGCAAAGGCAGCGTCCGCGATGAATCAGAACGCCATGATGAAAGTGGAAAATATTGTTCTGCGGCGGGGCGGGGTTGCTGTTCTCGACATTCCCGAATTCTACGTGAAGCCCGGAAGAATCCTGGCGCTGATCGGCCCCAACGNNGGCGCGGGCAAATCGACGCTGCTTTTAATGATGGCGGGACTCTTGAAGCCACAGCGGGGGAAAATTTATTTTCAGGGAAGGGCGATGGAAAACCGGGCGGATCTGAATTTCCTGCGCCGGAATGTGTCAGTTGTCTTTCAGGAACCGCTGCTTCTCAACAGCAATGTTTTTGAAAACGTCGCTCTGGGCCTGAAGTTCCGGAAGATGAGCCGTGGCGATATCAAAAACAAAGTTCAAAAATCCCTGGAAGCTTTCGGCATCAGTCATCTGGAAAAACGATCCGCCCGGGCGCTTTCCGGCGGAGAAGCCAGAAGAGTATCACTGGCGCGCGCGCTGGCCATCGAACCGCAGATGCTTCTGCTGGACGAGGCGTTCAATTCGCTTGATCCGCCGTCGCGGGAAACCATTATTGAAGATTTAAAGCAGATTCTGGAAGAAACGAAAATGACCGCCGTGCTGGCGCTGCACGACCGGGAGGAAACGCTGCGCCTGGCGCAGGATGTCTGTGTCATGCAATCCGGCAGCATTGTGCAGATCGGTACCACCGCGCAGATCTTCAATCAGCCCGATTCGGAATTTGTGGCAAGCTTTGTCGGAACAGAAACGATTCTTGAAGGTTTGGTGCGAAACTGTACAGCGGGGAATATGATTGTCGATGTCAACGGCAGGCAAATCGAAGCGATCGGCAATTGTTCCATTGGCCGGAAAGTGTTCTGCTGTTTGCGGCCGGAAAATGTTACTATATCCAACCGGACGCAGGAAAGAATCAGCGCACGCAATAGTTTTGAAGCCAGGGTATCCAATGTCATCCGTCAGGGATATTTCAATAAACTCATGCTGGATTGCGGTTTCCCCCTGGTCGCCTATATCACCATTCCATCGTGCGAGGATCTGTGCATTGCTCCCGGCGTTACGGTGGTAGCCTCCTTTAAAGCCACGTCCGTTCATGTGATCCCCCGGGAAAAATAGTTTTTTAATCTATTGGAAAATTGAACGAAATGATTTATAAACCGCTGCAGTGAATTTGCACGGAAAGCGCGGATTATTGTGAATTACGACATTTATCTGGAAAAACTGAAAAACGGACAGAAGGGAATAAATCCTTTTCTGGATTTTTTGGGAATAACTCTCGATGAGATAAAAGACGGTTTCGCCCGTTTCCGAATGCCGGTGCGTCCGGAATATTTGCAGGGAGCGAAAGCGATGCAGGGCGGGTTGATTGTTGCCCTGGCGGATGAAGCAATTGCCCATGCTATGATGACCAAATTAAGTCCAGAGGAAGGCTTGACCACCATTGAATTAAAAAGCAATTTCCTTGCCGGTGTCAGCGACGGGGAACTCATTGCTACCGCCACGGTCTTTAAAAAAGGGCAAAGTCTGGTCATCGGAGATTGTTTAGTTATTGATAATAAAGATAAAAACATCTGCCGCGTTTCCGCAACATTTTTGCTTTTGAAGAAAAATCAGGGAAATTAAATTTCTGTAAATCCGAATATCCTTATTGACTCCCAGTCGTAAATTTGCTAAATCACCTCGAACGAAGTGTTTCAAAAATATTTTAAAATCAGGGTGTTTTAGTTGATTGATCTTCATACACATTCCATTTTCAGTGATGGAGACTTAGTGCCGGCGGAACTGTCACAGCGGGCATATGCTGCCGGTTATAAAATATTAGCCATTACAGATCACGTTGATCATTCCAATATCGATTTCATCATTCCCCGGATTATCAAGGTTTGCTCCAAGATTAATCAAGCAGGAAAAATAAAGGTTTTTTCCGGCGTCGAAATCACGCATGTTGCTCCGTCACAAATTGCCGATCTTGCTGATGAAGCAAGAAAAATGGGAGCGAAGATCATCGTTGTGCATGGAGAAACGATTGTTGAACCTGTGCCGGCGGGGACCAATTTAGCTGCTCTCAAATCGTCAATAGATATTTTGGCACATCCCGGCCTTTTGACGGAAGAAGAGTCTCGTCTGGCTGCCGACAGAGGGATTTATCTGGAGATTACAACCCGCAGAGGTCACAGTTTTTCCAACGGACATGTTGTGCAAATGGCGAAAAAATTTAAAGCCAGGCTAATTCTCAATAACGATGCTCACTCGCCGGCTGATTTCGTAGACCTTGAAAGGGCAAAACTTATTGCCCGTGGCGCGGGACTGAACGATAAAGAAATGGCCGTTATGTTTGAAAACTCAAGAAGGATGGTAAAAAAGTTACAGGTATGAAAAGTAAATCAAATTCCCGGCCACTGAAAATTTGTTTGTTAACCTATCGTGGCAATCCCAATTGCGGTGGACAGGGCGTTTACATTAAACATTTAAGTAAAGCGCTGAGTGATCTTGGGCATGAGGTTGATGTTTTATCAGGACCGCCTTATCCTCATCTTGATCCTAAAGTGACTCTGCACAAAGTTCAGAGCCTGGATCTTTATAATATGGAGAATCCCTTTCGCATTCCCAAAGTACGGTCTTTGGTTAATCCACTGAATATGTATGAATTTCTAACCATGTGTTCCGGGCAGTTTCCTGAACCATATACTTTTGGTGAACGGGCTTATAAATATCTACAAAAAATGAAAAAAAAGTATGATATTGTTCATGATAATCAATGTCTTTCTTATGGAATCGTTAAAATAGATCAGAAAGTTGTGCCCACGATAGCGACCATTCATCATCCCATAACCGTTGACAGAAGGGAAGAATTCAAATCGGCAACGTCGGAAAGAAAAATAAAGAAGATTAAAAAATGGTATTCTTTTATCAAGATGCAAAAGGAAGTAGCCCGGCAATTATCGTATATTGTTACGGTGTCGGAATGTTCCAAAATCGACATTGCCAAGGAATTTTCAATTAATTTATCGAAATTCCGTGTTGTTCCCAATGGTATCAATAAAGAGTTCTTTTATCCTGTGAATAATGAGACGCGACCTGAAAATTCCATCATTGTGACCAATAGCGCAGACACCCCATTAAAAGGTTTGCGTTATTTGCTGGCAGCGGTTTCTCAGGTGAGAAAAAAGCAACCGGTTAAGTTAACGGTCATCGGAGAACCCAAAAAGAACGGAACGATCAAAAAACTTGTCGCAGAACTGAGAATAGCTGATATTGTTCATTTTACCGGGCGAATTAAAAACGAAGAATTTGCCGATTATTATTCAAAAGCCACCATTGCAGTTGTGCCCTCTTTATATGAAGGTTTCGGTCTTCCGGCAGCCGAAGCGATGGCCTGCGGGGTTCCTCTGATCAGTACCAGCGGCGGCGCCTTGCCCGAAGTTGTCGGCGATGCCGGAATCATAGTGCCGCCTGCTGATTCAGATGCCTTGGCCAAACAGATAATTATTTTGCTAAACAATGCTGAACAGAGGAAGAAAATGGCTCAGGCCGGGATAGAAAGGGTTGATGCAATTTTTAACTGGTCGAAAGCCGCCAGCGACATGGTGGATATTTACAGAGAGGCCATTGATGGTTACCGTAGATATTAATAAATTGAATCTGAAACCCAATGATTTCGTCCTGGATGCCGGTTGCGGACTGGGCAGGCATCTGCGTCATTTGGCAAGAATTCCGGGATTAAATATAATCGGTATTGATAAGGATACATGGTCTTTGTATGAAACGGGGAAAGCGATGGAATCACAGCCCGATGCGCTTTCCAAAGATTACCTGGTTTCCATTGCCGATATCAATAACCTTCCTTTTGCCGATGCTTCTTTTGACTGCATCATTTGTTCGGAAGTTCTGGAACATATTCCTGATCACAAAAAAGCGATCAAAGAACTGGACCGGATTTTGAAACCTAACGGTACGCTTGCGGTCAGTGTGCCCCGTTATTTTGCAGAAAGAATCTGCTGGTTTATTTCTCATGATTATCATAATAACGAAGGCGGCCACATTCGGATTTACAGAAAAAAACAGCTCCACAAAATGTTGATGAATCAGGGATTTAAATGCCGGGAAATCAATTACAAACATGCGTTGCATTCTCCCTACTGGTGGCTAAAATGCCTGGTGGGTGTAAAAAACGAGGAACACCCCTTGGTCAAGTATTATAAAAAATTTCTGGAATGGGATATTATGAAAAAACCGAGACCGGTTCGGATGCTCGAAGAATTGCTGAATCCACTATTGGGTAAGAGTATTGTCTATTATCTTAGAAAAGGTTGATTTGAATGGAATTGAAACTTTCCGTAAGTGAAGAACTGACGCCTATTTCAATAGATAAAATCGCCTCATTTATTGTTTCCCTTCAAAAAGAAAATGGTGAGATTCCCTGGTCGGAGGGAGGAAAGACCGATCCGTGGGATCATGTCGAGAGCGCGATGGGTTTAAGTATAGGCGGCTTTTATCATGAGGCGAGAAGCGCGTATGAATGGCTGGCGGCGACGCAGCTTCCCGACGGCAGCTGGTGGTCGGAAATTCAAGATGGAAAGATTATTAATTCCACAAAAGAATCTAATTTTTCATCCTATATCGCCGTAGGCGCATTTCATCATTATCTGATCACGCGGGATATAAAATTTTTAAAGACAATGTGGCATACCATTGCGCAGGGGATACAATATGCAATTGACTTGCAGGCGCCTGATGGTGAAATATACTGGGCAAGAAATAAACATGATCAGATCGATAAAATGGCTTTGCTCACCGGGTCGAGTTCTATCTATATGAGTATTAAATGCGCTTTGGCAATTGCCGATATTCTGGGTAAGAAACGACCGAAATGGCGCAAAGCGTTGAATGATCTGGGTGCGGCGATAAAGAACAGGCCGGATCTCTTTAATATGATCAAGTCACGTTACTCCATGGATTGGTACTATCCGATTTTATGCGGAGCCGTTACCGGAGAAGAAGCTAAAAAGAGAATAGCCCATTCATGGGAAAAATTTGTTGTTCCGGATTGGGGCGTGCGCTGTGTCAGTGACAGGCCGTGGGTGACCATGGCGGAAACGGCCGAGTTTATTTTAACATTAGCGGCGATTGAAGATATGCCCAGGGCGAAAGCGATATTCAGCTGGCTCAATGATAAGAGATTTTCCGACGGATCTTTCTGGATGGGGGTAACTTTTCCGGATGGCGTTATCTGGCCGGAAGAAAAAACGGGCTGGACGGCAGCAGCGGCAATGATGGCCTGGGATGCTTTGAATGAGATAACTCCGGCGGGAAAACTTTTTAATCATAAGTTCTGGGCTTCGATAAAGTAAGTGAAAGTCTTTTCTTTCAATACGCTGTTTCACAATGCGCCCTTTATTATTGCGGCAAAAGTTATTCAGCTTTGAAAATCCACTTTGAAAACAGGGAAGAAAGTGCTCAGGGATCATCGTCCATATTATGTGAAACGCTTCTATAACAAATTTCAGAAGTGGTATTCGCAATATTATCTGGCCCCTCAGTGTGAGTATTATGGTAAGGGGCTGGTTTTTATGAAGCCCTGGCATGTTGAAGTATTCGGCGGACCGGTTTTACTGGGGGATTACACAACCGTTATTGCCACCTCGGACAGAAAAGTGAGATTTACCATCTGGCCGGCCTGGATGGGGCAGGGGAGAATTGAAATAGGCAAGTATTGTCTGATTTGTCCGGGGACAAGAATCATGTCGGCCACATCCGTGACCATGGGTGATGGATGCATGACAGCTCAAAATGTGAGTATTGGTGATGCCGACTGGCATGATTTGTATGACCGCAGTATGCCCGTGGGAAACACGAAAGAGATCATCATCGGCGATAATGTCTGGATTGGAGACAGTGCGATTGTGAGCAAGGGCGTAACGATTGGCGATAATGCAATTATTGGCGCCGGTTCCATTGTTGTCAAAGATATTCCGGCCAACGCCATAGCCGCGGGAAATCCGGCAAGGATCATAAAATATCTTGATCCGGCCAAACCGCTGAAAACCAGGGGAGATTGGCTTTCCAATCCGACCATGCTGGCCAAAAATTTTGAAATCATCGATCGTGCGTTTATGAAGGGAAACACTTTGAGGGGTTGGTTCCGGTCGGTGTTTTTCCCTCGTAAAGGAGATTAAAAAATTGCGTATAGCTGTCATAGCCCCGCCTTATCCGCTGGAAGAAATGCCTTCTCCGCCACTGGGGGTGACCTATGTCGCCGCGGCATTCGAGGCTGCCGGAGCGGATGTAGAGATCTTTGATTATATTGTTTCGGGATATTCCCGTGAAAAAATTGAAAAACAGTTGGCTTCCTTTTCACCTGATGCGGTCGGGTCCACGTCCGTCACATTGAATTTTTATGATGCGCAAAAGATTCTGCGGGATGTAAAAAATTATAATCCTGAAATCATAACCATTATGGGAGGCCCGCATGTTTCTTTCACCGTCGAAGAAACGTTGAAGAGCTATCCGGAAATAGACCTGATCGTCATCGGAGAAGGTGAGGATACCATCGCCGAACTCACTCCCGTGCTGAAACGGAAAGAAAAATGGCGTGAGGTCAGGGGAATCGCCTATCGCGACGGCGATGAGATTATCCGCACGGCCAGAAGGGATTTTATAAGGGATATCGATAGAATTCCGCTTCCGGCGCGTCACTTGCTGCCCATTTCCCGTTACCGGGCGTTGGGATTTCCGGTGAGTCTCATTACCGGACGCGGTTGTCCCTATTCCTGTATATTTTGTCTGGGACGGAAAATGGTCGGTTCCAAAGTCAGGAAAAGAAATACAAAACTCGTTTTGGACGAAATAGAAACAATCATCAATTATGGTTTTGATCGTATTAATATTGCCGATGATCTTTTTACCACGGATAAAGACCGTGTTCAGGAAATATGCAAGGGGATCAAAGAACGTTCTTTAAAATTTCCCTGGAGTGCCTTTGCCCGTGTGGATACGGTCAGTCAGGAGGTTTTTGATCTGATGGCCGAGGCCGGTTGCGACAGCGTCAGTTTCGGGGTGGAAACGGGCAATACGGAAATGCTCAAACGCATTAAAAAAGGTATAAAACTGGAGCAGGTTTATAAAGCGGTTGAAATGTGCAAGAAGGCCGGAATGATTGCCCACGCGTCTTTTATGATTGGGTTGCCGGGAGAGACAATAGAAACGTTGGAGGAAACAGACAAATTTGCAAAAAGCACGGATGCCGTTTACGGGTATCATTTTCTGGCCCCTTTCCCCGGTACAACGGTACGGGAAAAAATTCAGGATTATGATCTGGAAATATTGACGGATGACTGGTCTCGCTACGATGCCAATGACGCCATCGTGAAAACGTCATCATTGCTTCCTCATCAGATGAATGAATTCGGGACCCGATATTTTGAAGAAATGGAAACGGACTGGAATGAGATACTGGAACGATATCATGAAGGCAAGGGTTCTGTTGAAGATATCATGCACGTTGAAGGCAATTTGCGTATGAAGTTGACCTATCAGATTCTAAAGGATGATATTATCGAAAAGTGCGGATTTATTGAACCGGCATTATTTAATGGAACAAAACAGTCTGCCTTGAAAGAGCTCTGCCGCCGGGTACAGGAAATTACCCATGCGGATGCCAATGTGCTTGATAACACGATCCGTGATTTTGCCGGGCGCAAATATTTTAAAGCCGATATTACAGAAAAGGGTTGCATCTGGTCCTGGTCATGATAATGATAATCACAAAACTACTCTCTACGGATTAAGATTCCCAGGGATTCGCACATGGGCTTTTCTTCATATAATCCGGACGCCACAGCTTTCTGATAAACCAGATAGGGAGCCTGCCCACCCTTTGCAGGGTCGGGAAAAATATCGTGAAATAAAAGATATCCTCCAACAATCAGATTCTTTGCCCAAATCTCATAATCACTCAAAACAGATTCATAGGCGTGGCTGCCGTCAATAAAGAGCAGGCTAAGGGGTGTTCTCCATATCCGGCCTATGGTTGATGAACGTCCAACTAAAGGGATGACTATATCATCCAAGTCAAACTCGGCGATTGTTCTGCGGAAAAATTTTAATGTATCTATCCTGCCGGTTTCTTTATCCAGTAAATCCGGATCGAAATATTCTTCTCCCGGTTGTTGCTCTTCGGAACCGGTGTGATGATCTATGGAAAAGAGAACCGTGGCGTTTTCTTTGCAGGCCATGCCGAGAAAAACCGATGATTTACCGCAGTAACTGCCGATTTCCAGACAAGGTCCTTTTTTACCGGCTTTTTGGGCGATACGGTACAGGCAATCTGCCTCGCGTTTATCTAAAAAACCTTTTACCAAATCTATTTTTTCTTGATCTATTTTCATATTTGCAACTTACTCAAATTGATCATGCATTTCAATGAAAATGGCAATTGCTTTTTTTAGCAATTGCCATTTGAAGAAATGTTTTTACATACGCAGACAAATTTTAAAAAAATTACATAATTTCTTTCAATATTTTCCACTCGTTGTCAACTTTTTTCAATTCCAGTGTCTTCTCGCCTTTATCTTTTAATATTGAAGAAGAATAAGTCTGTGTAAATACGACTTTGGCATTATCCCCATCCGTCGATATGTTTAAATTATCAATATCGATGTTTATATTTTTACTTCTATTGCGCACATTCGTTTTATAGGCGACCCACTCATCAAGTTTCATATTTTTTGATTTAAAGTTTTCATCATAGCTGCCGCGGTAAGTTTTCATATCGCCAGATCTCCAGCTACTTAACCATTTGTATACTGCAATTTGTACCTCTTCTTTAGAAGTTGTTTTTGTTTGATTGTCCTCAATCTGAGAGGGACTGACACTGGCAACATCAGGTACAACCGGCGGAGCAGTTTCAGCAGGGGGGACATCGACTGACGAAATAACATCGGCAGGCGCAGCGGCAACCGGCGGAGCTACTTTTTTAGTCAACCCCAATTTATCTTCAAACATTTGAGCAATTTCGTCTCGGATATTCCCGGTATCGGAATCTCGCTTTTGGGGAAAATATTCAACAAAATCATCATAAGCTTCCTTATCGGGATTTATATTCAAAGCTGTTGTGTAATCAGCAAGGGATTTTGGATACTCTTCTGTACCATAATAAGCCAGTCCCCTGTTATAAAATAACGAACTTTCATCGGGATTTCTATCTATCGCACGATTATAATCATTAATGGCCAGTTTAAGATTTCCCTGATTTTGATAGATACTGCCTCTATTGGCGTAAAATCCGGCGAAATTGGGATTGAGTTCGATGGCTTTGTTATAATCAGCAATGGCCTTATCCGTCTGGCCTTGGGCTTGATAAACATTTCCTCTGTTGGAATAGACGCCGGCGAAATTGGGATTGAGTTCGATGGCTTTGTTATAATCATCTATTGCCTGTTGAAAGTTACCCTGTGTCTGATAAACATTGCCACGGTTGCAGTAAGCCGCCGAATATTTAGGATTGGTCTCCAGAGCTTTTGTGTAACTTTCTATCGCCTTGGGAAGATTACCCTGCTTTTCATAAGTGTTGCCGAGATTATAATGCGCCTCAGTGTATTGAGGATTGATTTCCACTGCTTTGTTATAGTCATCTATTGCTTGAGAAAGATTGCCTTGTTTGACATATGAGTTTGCGCGGTTATAATAGGCCTTCGCGTGCTTGGAATACACTTTGATCGCTTTGGTATAATCATAAATAGCCTGATCGAGATTGCCCTGTTCCCTGTATTTGTTTCCCCTGCTGTAATAATCTTCGGCTGTCCCAGCGGGAATATCCGGTACAATTTGGGCAAAAAGCGACGGCGTGAAGAATAAAAATGCAAGCAATGAAGTTAATAATACTTTTTTCATAAATTATTGCCTTCCTTAATGTGAATTTTAATTGATATCCTTGGAAAGTGCAGAAAATAAAACAAATAATAATTATCTTGTCAAGATAATTATTATCAGGATTGGCTACTTATCATGTTTGCGTGATAAAAAAATTCTTTTTATCTTTACCAAAAATAAAATTAGTAACAACGAATTATATTGAATAAGATGTCATTTAAAGCATAATGAACGTGCTTTTCTAAATATTAATATTGTATAATAATTTTAATTATGCTAGAAGGCTTCCATTCAAAAACATTCTATTCCATTTTATTATGCATGAATGATTCATAATCTTTTAAAGGGGGAGACGTTATGAAAGCGGTATCAGACTACAAAGAGATTATTCCCGGAAAAAAATGGTTTGAGACTCTCGTCACGCGTGTTTTTTTCTTCTTTATCGGCATGGGGATGCAAACAGCTTATCGGATTGATCCTGATGTGAAGAAAGAAGTGGATAGCTGGCCGGAGACCTTTTCTTTCCGGATGGCAGTTGTTGGCGGTCCGAGCATGCTCATGCTAAAAAAGGCTGGTTCATTTCAATATTTGGGAGAAAAGGAAGTCTTTTACGCCGATGTTGAAATGTGTTGGAAAAATATCACCTTTGCTTATCTCGTCATGACCGGACGTATCAGTGTCCCTAATGCCGTTTATCATAATCGTCAATTTGTCAGAGGTAGTCTGATTTATACTATGTCTATCATAAGGGTCATGAATGTCGTGCAGACTCTTTTACTGCCGAACTTCATCGCCCGCTTCTATATCAAGGAAGTGCCGAGGCTTACTTTCAAAAAACTGGTCAATCGTGCCATTACCTATGTCAACATTGGTTACGGCGCAATCAAATAAGATCGCAATAAACAGGAGGGGGACTGTTATGTTTGATAAAAATGTAGTGATACCTGAGTACTATGAATTCTTTAATTCTGTGAAAGTTATTTCCGGATACAAAGCTCTGGAAACGATACCTTTTGAACTGAGTCGCCTGGGAGCCAAAAGACCCATCATCATAACGGACAAAGGTGTAGCGCAGGCCGGTCTTGTTAAACATGTGGTGGATAGTTTTGGTGGCACGGATACCGTGGTTGGCGCGGTTTTTGACGAGACCCCGCAGGATTCATCCAATGTTGTCGTCAATCAAATTGCCGCAATATACAGGGCGCAAAATTGCGATTCCATTATCGCCGTTGGCGGAGGTTCGGCCATTGATACCGCCAAGGGCGTTAATATAGTCGTTACCGAAAATACGGATGACCTGCTTAAGTTCATGGGCAATTACCGCCTCAATAAGCCGATGAAACCTTTTGTCGTTATTCCCACTACAGCAGGTACAGGTTCCGAAGTGACCATGGTGGCCGTTATCGCCAATCCGGAAAAGAACGTCAAAATGGTATTTACTTCAGAGCTGCTTCTGCCCAAAGTTGCAGTGCTGGATCCCCGAATGACCGCGAGCATGCCGCCCAAGATTACGGCGGCCACAGGGATGGACGCTTTTACTCATTCGGTCGAGGCCTTTATCGGCACGCAGAAAAATCCGATAAGCGATGCGTTTGCGGCGGCGGCAATGGAATTAATCCGCAACAATATCGTAACGGCTGTAACCGAAGGCGGCAATAAGGATGTGCGTCTGGCCATGGCCAATGCGGCTTTATTGGCGGGATTGGCTTTTTCTAATTCCATGGTCGGCATTGTTCATGCAACAGCCCACGCGACGGGCGGTGTTTGCCATGTGCCGCATGGCATAGCGAATTCAATTCTGCTGCCCTACGGTCTGGAATTCTATATTGGCAAATCCGACAAGTCGCCAAAAACCAAGGAATATATCGAGAGCCTGTTGCTTCACGTGGCTGGTCCGGAAATCTATGTGCAGACGCCACCTGCCGAAAGAGCGGGTAAGTCTATCGCGGCGATTAGAAACATTACCAGTGAACTCAAAAAGTTATGCGGTTTGCCCGTGCGCCTTTCCGAAGCAGGCGTCACTGAAGATAAACTGGAAAGTATCGCCAAGACAGCCCTCAATGACGGTGCTCTATCTTTTAGTCCGGTGGAAGTGAGTTTTGAGGAAGCTTTGGGTGTTTTAAAAGCGGCTTATTAAAAAATAATGTCTTGACCAAGAGGGGATGGATTATGGGTGAAACTGAAGAAAAAGGTGTCGGTAATGTAAAAGAAAAAAATCTGCCGGAAATAGTTGGTCCGAGCAATAAAGTTTTGGAAGTAGATCTTACAAGTAAAAAATATACTGTCTATCAGGTTACGGATGAAGAAAGAAAAATGTATCTTGGCGGCAAGGGTCTCGGGCTAAAGTTAATCTATGATCGTATGCCGGCAAAGATAGATCCTTTCAGCAGTGAAAACATTATTGCCTTTACTCCTGGTGTTCTGATGGGAACCGGAGCTCCCTGTTCAGGGCGTTTTTCCGCAGTGACCAAGTCACCGTTGACCGGTATCATGGATCACGCCTCCTGCGGCGGACCATTCGGCATGAGCCTGAAAACTGCCGGATGGGACGGATTGCTGGTCAAGGGAAAATCGGAGACACCGATTTATTTAGTCATTACGTCAACCGGCGTAGAATTTAAGGATGCTTCCGCCTTATGGGGAAAGGATGCATTTGAAACACAGGACCATCTCCTCGGTAAAAACAAGAATGCGGGCGCGGCCGTTATCGGTCAGGCAGGCGAGAATAAAGTGCTCTTTGCCAATATTGTTTCGGGGAAACGTTTCCTCGGCCGCGGCGGCATGGGAGCGGTGATGGGTTCCAAAAATCTCAAAGCAATTTACGCCATCGGCGGAGCTTATAAAATAGTGGCCAAAGATAAGGAAAAGTTTGATAAAATTAAAAAATTAGCCACCAAGCGTATCAATGCAAATCCGGTAACTTCCAATATGCTCAGGAGGTTCGGCACTGATAATTTGGTTACTTATACCAATATGGCCGGTATTATGCCGATGCGCAATTTTACTTCAGGTTCTTCCGATAACGCTTATAAGCTCAGCGGAGAATATATCAGCGAAAATTTCAACACCAAGCATCATACCTGCAAACCGTGCACGATTTTATGCGGCAAGACCGGAAAATTCAATGGCAAGGAATTATCCGTGCCGGAATATGAGACCGTCGGTGTCATGGGTTCGAATCTGGAAATCTTTGATCCGGTAAAAATTGCCGAATGGAATGATTTATGCGGCCGGTTCGGTATGGATACAATCAGTATGGGCGGCACTTTGGCCTGGGTTATGGAAGCAGGAGAGAAGGGCATGATCAAAACTGATTTGAAATTCGGTTCGCCGGAAGGCGTTGCCCAGGCAATTGAAGATACTGCTTATGGCAGGGGATTTGGTCAGGAGATGGGTCAAGGTTCACGTGCCTTGTCGAAAAAATATGGCGGTGAGGATTTTGCCATTCAGGTCAAGGGCATGGAAATGGCAGCGTATGATCCGCGAGGTTCCTATGGTATCGGTCTCAACTATGCGGTAGCTAACCGCGGAGCCTGTCATCTTTCCTCAACCGTTATGGCACAGGAAAACTTTGTGCATGTTCTTGATCCATATTCAACAATCGGCAAGCACGCATGGGTAAAGTTTTTTGAAGATTTTTACTGTGCCATGAATTCCCTGCATACCTGCACCTTTACTACATTTGCTTATATACTGGAAAATCCACTAACAAAATACAACGGTTTATTCTATTTGAAGATGGTAATGGGTTATCTCTATCCGGTGGCATTAATGATTGCTGATATCAGTATTTATCATAAATTCTGGTCAACAATAACCGGTATAAAAATGTCGCGTTCTGATTTTATGAAAGCGGGTGAACGCATCCATATTCTTGAACGATACATGAACACGCGTGAAGGAATTACTGTAAAAGATGACACTTTGCCTGGTCGTCTCCTGAAAGAAGGCCGTTTAAACGATCCCCAGGGAAGGGTGGTGCCGCTGGAGAAAATGCTGAAAAAATATTATCGAATCAGATCGTATGACGATAATGGCAAACCAACTTCCAGTATCATGAAGAAACTTTCAATAGAAGCCCGTTGAACATACTTTTAATAATCGATAAAAAAACCGGCCATTCATCGCCGGTTTTTTTATCATGAATAACTCTAAGCGATCTTATTAGCTCATAATCTCCCTGTAAATTTTCCACTGATTACCGATTTTTCTCAGTTCTAACGTTTTCTTCCCCCGACTATTTAGTCTTGATGAACTGTAGCGTTGAACAAAGAACGCATTGGCATTGTTTCCGCTTACTGATATTTTCAGATTGTTGATTCTAATGTTAATATGCTTACTGTTTTGACGAACATTTAATTTATGCGCTATCCATGCGTCTAAGTTCATGTCCCGGGATACAAATTCAGAAGAGTAACAACTACGATAAGTTTTGATATTACCGGATTCCCAACTGTTGAGCCATTTTTTAACCAGAGTTCTAATTTCTTCTTCGGCAGCATTACTGTCGGTATTTGATTCTCTTTGTTTGTTTTTCGCTGAAGCTAAATGTTTTCCGCTAATTTCGAGCGGTGAAGATTCGTCAACGACATACCAGGAATTATTAATCTTTTCCAAAATCAGTTTATTATAAAATCCCTGAAAAGCATTATTGTGAGTGACGGTATAAATTTGATCAAACATAATTACCGCGTTGTTCCCTTCCTGCAATATTGATATATCTTTCGGTTTTAAAACAAAGTGTTTGCCTAATGATGCTGAATTTTTTATTTTTTCGTGCAACTCTTCTCTTTTTTTCCCTTTTATGGTTGCTTCTTCAAAGTACAAAGAATCAATTTTGTTCATATCCTTTTCAGAAAAGGCTTTATTCCATGAAGTTAGTATTTTTTCTAATTCATCTTTGGAATCCGGAAGATAATTTTGAGGCACCCAATTGATGGATTCTGAAATAATCACAGGTGTTCTGTTGAGATAGATAAAATTGGCAAGTTGTTTCAGATCGCCGTCGTTCAGGACTACACATCCGTTTGACTGTTGAGGCAATAGAGCTTTTGTCGTGCCATGAATCCAGATATTATTGCCTTCTTTCCC
>DJVN01000265.1 GCA_002441205.1 Syntrophaceae bacterium UBA6255
ATTAACAGAATGTCAAGTTTTTTAATAAAATATGCTGTTAAACAATCGGTAAGATTTTCTGCCTAAAGGATCTCAAAATTCTTTTAACTTGCCCGTAAAATCTATCTCTAGTATGACCCTATCTGAAAATCTTTTCCCTCACCGGAAGGAACAATAAATGAGCGTTATTATTCTTAGCGGAATTATACTGGATCTCAATGAAAAAGAGGAATTGCTTGCCGATAAAGCTGCCGTTGCGCTGATGATGGCAAAAGATGATATTCAGGAACTGGAAATTATAAGAAAAACCATCGATGCCCGCCGGAGCAGACCTCCTCATTTTGTTTACGCCTTAAAGATTACATTGCCTTCCCGTGTCAAGTTACCTCAGATATTGCATAAGGGTTTGCATATAAACGTATTAGATGTTCGGAAAACGCCGCAAACGGCCAGAGTGTCTCAACCCCCGTCACCCGTCGTTGTCATCGGAAGCGGCCCAGCAGGTCTTTTTGCCGCCTATATTCTTGCCCTTAGAGGAAATCCGCCGTTTATTTTAGAACGAGGCCAACCGATAGAAAAAAGAGTACAGGATGTTGAAGAATTCTGGAAAAAAGGAAGACTTGATCCTCAAAGTAATGTTTGTTTCGGAGAGGGAGGCGCCGGTACGTTTTCTGACGGCAAACTGACCAGCCGCTCCGGAAATCCATATTCTTTCTGGGTGAAAAATATTTTAGTGGAAGCAGGAGCGCCATCCGAAATTCTTGTAGAAGCAAAACCTCACATCGGTACCGACAACCTGAGGAAAGTGATCGTAAACTTGCGCAAAAAACTTGTCGATATGGGGTGTATGATTAAATTTAATAATCAGGTCTCTGATTTTTTAATTGAACAGGGTAACATTTACGGAATTATGGTTAACGGAAAAGAGGAAATTAAAACAAATAATGTCATATTAGCCATCGGTCAGAGCGCTGATGATACTTACACGAAACTCTATGAGCGCGGCGTGAAAATGGAAGCAAAACCGTTCGCCATGGGACTGCGCATTGAACATCCGCAGGAATTAATCAATTCCATTCAATACGGAAGATGGCATCGTCACCCTCAACTGCCTCCGGCGGAATATTTTGTTAAGGCATCATTGCGCGATTTAAATCGCTCCGTATATACCTTCTGCATGTGCCCGGGAGGCACCATCATTGGCTGTTCCGCATTGCCCTGTTCTTCAGTAACAAACGGCATGAGCAATTACCAACGTTCCGGTGAATTTGCCAACAGCGCCATAGTGGTCAATGTCCGGGCGGATGATTTTGCTTCCGGAGAAAATCCTCTGGCTGGCCTCAGCTACCGTCAAATATGGGAGGAAAAAGCTTTTATTGCCGGTGGAAGTAATTATTTTGCGCCCGCACAAAAAACGACAGATTTCCTTTCAGGCAAAACGAGCCGTATTGTAAGACACACCAGTTTTCTTCCCGGAGTAAACCCTGCCGCCCTGGATGAGATATTGCCTGATTTCATCATCAAAGCGTTGAAACGTGCAATCAGGGAATTCGACAAAACAATGCGCGGATTTATCACGGAAGAATCACATCTGATCGGCGTGGAAACGCGAACATCGTCGCCGGTGCGCATCTGCCGGAACATCGACGGACAGAGTTCCGGTGTTCGCGGTCTTTATCCCTGCGGGGAAGGCGCCGGATATGCCGGGGGCATTATCAGCTCCGCGCTGGATGGAATCAATGCAGCGCAAAATCTGATGAACAATCTGGCAAAATAGAATATCTATAGAAAGAAAAATGCATTTGAGAATGCGTTCGTTTATCGGGATTTAATCACTCGAGTGTCAATGATAATATCACTTTCGAGACGGATAATTTTTTGAATGGATAATTTTTTTGCTGATCCCAGGCTTCTTATATTGAGATCTCCAACTGCGTCAATTCCCCTGCCCATGATTTTAGGAGCAATGACCGTTACCAGGCGGTCAGCCAGATTATTTTTTAATAAGGACGTTATGATTTGCGATCCGCCCTCGACCAGAACAGAAGATATTCTCCTTTGCGCAAGCATCCCGAATAATTTTTTTAAATCGACTTTTCCGTTTTTATCCGCCTTGACTGAAATTATTTCCGCGCCGGTTGCGGATAGTTTTTTAAATCGCGGACTGGCGGCCGTCTTAACCGTGGCAATCAGCGTTGTAGTTGAAGATGTTTTCTGCAATACTTTAGTATTTTTAGAAATATTTAATTCGGAATCAACGATGATACGCAGCGGATTTCTTCCTCGGACAAGCCGCACCGTAAGATCGGGATCATCTTTTTGGACTGTTCTCCGACCGACTAAAATAGCGTCATGCTCTGATCTGAGCTGATGAGCAAATTTCAAAGAAGCCGGAGAGCTTATCCATTGAGAATTGCCGGTAGCCGTGGCGATACGTCCATCCAATGTTTGAGCGTACTTTATCGTGACAAACGGTATGCCTTTTTCCATGAAATGAAAAAACATTTCATTGAGACGGCGACAGTCATCTTCCAAAACGCCTGTTTGAACTTTTACGCCGCTTTTTTTCAGATAATGAACGCCCTCACGGCAAACCAAAGGATTGGAATCCACCGCACCGATAACCACGCGGGCAATTTTTTTTTCGACAATTCGCTCTACGCAGGGAGGAGTTTTGCCCTTATGGCAACAGGGTTCCAGCGTAACGTAAAGAGTGGAACCGGCGACATCACCCCCGGCATTTTTTATTGCGTTGATTTCGGCATGATCGCCTCCGAAACGCCGATGGTAGCCGGTGCCAATGATCTGTCCGTCTTTAACAATGACCGCGCCGACCATCGGATTGGGGCTTACATACTTTGCACCCCTGCGTGCAAGTTTGAGAGCAAGTGTCATGTAGTATTCATCATTCATGGACAGATGAATACCTCATTCATTAAAAAATGCAAAGAAAATTATTGTTGATACGTATTGATTATGATAAGAAAAAACAAAAAATCTTTAAGGAGTTATCCTGCAAGGCGTTGTCCTTGCCGCCGCTTTGAGCCTGGCAGAATTTTTTGACGATAAAGATAAAATCGAGGTCGTACTTTGCGATAATATTATNNGAGAAGAGGGATAGAGAGAAATGACCGGGAACGTGATAGTATGACCTACGTCATGCAGGATAACGAATTCAGATATTAATTATCGGATAATATGTAGAAAGATAGAATTATGAAAAAATGCCCCTTCTGTAATGAATGGAATTCAGATGAAGAAATGCAATGTCAAAAATGTCATGAATGGTTCGAGTTAGAAACAATACGGAGAAAAAAGACGTCTGTCAAATTTTCTAAAAAAGGACAAAGCAAAAAAGATGCCATTATAAAAAAGAAAAAAAAGAGAAAAAAGAAAAAGAAAACATGGCAAGAATATTTAGTGTATATCACAGCAATCATTTTGTTTGTTGTCATCATCTTATTCATTGCTTCACATAAAACGGATGTAAATAAAAAAGAGGTGAAACAAAGCACAAAAATTGAATCTCCTACTATGGAGATGCGTGCTGCTTCAGTATCAGAACCGTCGCCGGCATCAAAGCCTGCTGCAACTCCAATACCCAGCAAGGTGATAGAGCTTTATAATAATGCGGTATCATTGTGCTCGGGCGGGAAATGTACTGATCCCCCAAAGGCGATTGAGTATCTTAGCGAAGCAATCCATTTACAACCGAATTTTGCAGCTTCTTACGGAGCCAGGGGAAACGCTTATTTTGATCAGAAAGAGTATAAGCTAGCCTTAGCGGATTACAATGAGGCCATTCGCATGAAGCCAGGAGTCGCGATTTTTTTTAATAACAGGGGGAATGTTTTTAAAGAGCTTCATCAATATGAGCTTGCCATAGATGACTATAATCAAGCGATTCTCTTAAAACCCGATAATGTAGAATCATACCACAACAGGGGGAATGTTTATTTTATTCAGGGAAATAAAGAGCTTGGCTGCCTTGATGCACAAAAAGCGTGTGAATACGGGCAATGCCTCTTACTGGAATTTGTTAAAGAAAAAAAATATTGTCCCTGATTTAATTGACAGTGGGAAAACGAAACATGATTGGAGATCATCAATTGGATAGTAACGCTATTAAAATGAAATTAGTCTTTCTAATACCATGCATAGTTTCAGTTTTTCTATCCTCGGGCAATGCAGGAGATCTATACAGCTGTATCGACCGTGATGGCAATATAATCATTACTAGTAGCCCCCAGGATGGAATGGAAAAGTGTGTTTTAAAATACTCTGATTATGGCCCATCGCAACCACAGCAGATGCCCCGACAG
>DJVN01000107.1 GCA_002441205.1 Syntrophaceae bacterium UBA6255
TACATTACTCCGGGAAGGCAGGTGACAAGTTGGCGTTGCCGTTCACGCAACTCCACATTCTTGAGAGACAGCTCTTTCTGAAAGAACTCAAACAAACGATCAACCGTGTAGAGATTGAGCTTCCCGCCGGCGACGGTAATGTCCGCTTTTTCGATGAAATCAGCGTAGGAACCAGCCGCGCCGCCAACATCGCCCGAGAAAAATGTGAATGTGCTCCGGGCGTCCGATCCGATCTCAGAAGAGAGTTTCAAAAGACAGGCCAGGGCCATGGGATGCATGCCATAGATGTCTTCCAAAACCTTCTCCCGGATTCGTTTCATATCTTCAAGCCAGGGAAAAAGTTTCAGGGAAGCGCATACCGGCAAAAGTGCATCAAAAAGCGTCGTTTTGGATTGGATCTCCTTCTTCCATGTATCGGAATGCTTTTCCACTTCCACAATCGCGCCGATAATCTCTTCAATCCCTTCGTTCAAAAGATCCACGGGAGTAATCCGGGCGCTCATCACGGCAGCGTCGTCTTTGCTGTACCGGTCCGCATAAGCCTTGAAGTCTTTATGAATACAGCCCACAAAAATGACATTGGGCTCGTTCTTGCATAACGTTTCCATGAATCCCTGGAGAACATCCTTCGCATAGGCCGCTTTTTCCAGAGTAAAGCCAAACTCATCAAAAAGGATGGCAAGACCTTTGAATCGTTCTTTGAATTGCGGCTGCCGGATTAAACTTCTGATGATAGGGATGATGTTACCCGACTGGGGCTGAAAGACCAACCCGCCCATGATTTCCTGGAAAGAGCGTTGAAAGAGATTCATCGCCTCCGTATCAAACTCCTTCAATTGCGACTGCAACTGTTTTCCCGAGACACCCGGCGCAATTCTGGCCAGGGATTTCTCAAAATCTTCATAGAAATTACGAACCCCGTTGACCCCTTTTTTCTTCCACCCATCAATGATCCGCCCGGCCTCGTCAAATTCCGTCTGCACCGCCGCATCGAGCCCCACGGCATGGCAGGCATCGAAAATGGCTTTGAGAACGACTTCTTCGAAGCGGCGTCCCGAATAATAATCGCAGATCGCAACCAGATACTGACCGTCTTTCCGGACATTTTTTAGTGTCTTGGCTGTTTCGGCGTCCAGTTTGGCATAATTTGCGTAAAAACCATGAATGCCCGGATCGCCGCTGGACCGGCTGAGAAAATTGGCAAACATAAGACAGAGGTGAGATTTGCCCGTGCCGTAAGAACCGCTCAGGAGATAAAACTTTCGGTCCGTTGGCTGATAGATGCCCCGGCATAGCCTTTCAAATGCTGACCGGTGAGATTTTGTTGGCCGATACATCGCCATGCGATCGTCATTTTCCTGCGCCTCTTCGTAGGCGCTCTTTAGATTCACGAAGTTGGCATACCCGGTCTTAAGCTTTACGACATCCGAAATCTTTCCCATTTTATCCCTCATCATGAAGCGGCCTTAATGGCCTTCCTGGTTTTGGTGGCGCGACCATCTTTAAAAATACAATATAGTATCGATAGCTTATAATATTAAATTACGCCAAACTTACGCTGCACTTGCGCTGAATTTACCCTAATCGGTGCCGTATAACTGAGGAGCGTGATTGCTTACACAATCTTTTTTTCAATTTCCTCCAGAAATGATAATAACTGCGGCACCTCCAAGAGAGCCTCCACGTTTTTGTCTCCTTTATGAACATGATGCGGTGCATTCATCAGATCCGGGAAATGAGGAGCGTTATCCATGCGAACACGAAGACGTCCTTCTCTGTTCTGCCAGTGGAAGCTATACTTTTCCAAAACCAATTGCCGGTTCGATTCGACCATATAGATGAAGAATTCAAAGGAATCGCCGTTCGTCAGAACTGACTTGACCCGCATCTTGCCATCAACCACTGAGACATCACGCCGGATGACCTGATAAGATGCAACCGCCAGACTTTCTATCAAACGAACCTCTATTTCATCAAAATACTGTATTATTTTGTCATTCACGGAATCAACCCTTATTGATCATGGACACATGGTGTTGAATTTTCTCACGCATATCAATGGTTGCCGCCCATTCAATGAAATCCATGTCGTCACCGATGGTTCCCTGATCATATCGGCGTCGGAACTCCTCCGAACTCATCTTGTATTTTGTTTCAAAAGCGGCGATCTGGTCGTTTATTCGCAGATGCATATCTCCCATGCGAGTGGCTTCCCGCTTCAATAATTTATCGATGGCCATTTCCATGACCGTATCGATCATCGATGGATCAACGGAAACATATCTCTCTAAAATCTTTATTTTTTCCAAGACTGTCATTTTCAATTCTCCTTTCTGCTGAGACTTCATCCATCACGGTAAAAGGATTTTTCTCTGATATTAATGCCTGCCACATCCTTTATCTGCAAGGCTCCTTATGCAAAAAGTAACAAAAAGCGATACTTTTTGCAAAACATAACCATTATTACCACATATTGACCAATCAAGACCGCACTAATTTGTCTCCTTTTTCATGTCTCATGTGGTGCAGTCAAGGTAACAGGAACTCTTAAACTACCTGGAACAAAGGCTGTTGTCACTTGGAGTCCTATGTCTGATGAAAGCTGCATTCGATGATGGCGAACGGGTAATTGTATTTGCTCTTTGGGTAAAGGTTCCGCCAGGTAGGGTGAGCCTTCAGGGAACCCCAAGGTTCCGCCCAAATACGTTGGTGCATGAGATGGAACAACAAGTAGGCCCAAATGCCAAAATCCTTTAGAATTCTGCTCCCAGACATCAGGGTGCCATTCAAGAATTTGAAACACGGCCTGCGCCCGCGCCTTTGAGAAAACTTCATATCGCCGCCTGACGTCAGATTCCGGCGAGTCTGCGATGACTCTTGTTTTTTGTTTTACAATGCGCAATTCATCAAGATTGTTGACGCTGAGCCCGAACCAAAGAAACCGTTGGTCGCCAATATTGGTAGTTTTCGGACCCTCCAAGTGTAGTTTTGATCCCCGACTGGTGATATGCCATCGACAAAATCCCTTCTCTATCGAGATGTGGTCAAAATCGAAAGCCTTTTTCCACATCTCATCATTACCACGAAAACCTTCTATATATTTCGCGCGGGATTGAAATCCTGGGAAAAATATGATTCGTCCACCAGCAGAGAGTATAAAGACCCCAAGCCAGCGCAATATCGGACGATCATTATTCAGGCGGCGATCAGCACATAAACACTGCGTGAATCGCACAAAGGGTTGACCATCGGTAAATAATTTCCTTAGCGCCCTCGATATGGGATTATCAGGATCATCATCGCTTCCGGTGGCACCTTCCTCCATTTCCCACGTTATTTTCAGCGTATCCATATCTTTTAAAGCCTTATTACCTAATTTCCCGGAACTTTGTAAC
>DJVN01000147.1 GCA_002441205.1 Syntrophaceae bacterium UBA6255
ATGCATCATTTCGGTGAAACTTTAGTTTTCGAAAGAGTGATAATTAACTTAGTTCATCGTCAGTTGTAAATCTTCCTATATTTCAGGATACAGTTTTTTCATACAATCGGGACAAATCCCATGACTGAAGTCAGCTTCAGGATTTCGAATAAGATAATGTTCAATGCGATGCCAATGATTTTCTTTGTCTCTGATGCTTTTGCAGTTTGCGCAAATTGGGACGATGCCTCGCAGGGCTTGAAGTTCCATCAAATAGTCGGTCAAGCGTTTGTTCTTATCGCTAAGAACTGCATTCACATAAATCGTCTCTAAATTTGATTCGACCCACATCTTGAAATGCTGCATGAGATTTTCAAGCATTTTCGAGTATTCATTGTACTTGTTATCCAAAATGCAAATAGTCCCAAAAGGTTTTTTATTAGGCAATACAATTGGAAATCCTAAATAGGAAACCATATTCAGCTTTATGTCCGGGTTATTTTTCCATTTGTCGTCTGCCAGAGCATCGGGCACAAGAAGTTTGTTCTGCGTTTTGATTACGTATTCACAATACAGTCCAGACCCTTGAAAATGTTCACTGTCACCCGGGTGATAAGGATTCCCTTCGCTCTGACTGGAGGCAAATACCTCAATTCTATCACCACGCAATCTCATGATCAGTGCGACGGGAATGCCCGCAATTTGACATAGGATGTTAAGAATTTCTTGCCAGCTTTCCAAAATATCCGCTGGAACAACAATTTCGACTTGCTCGTTTATCATGCTTTGCTCCTGACATTGGAATTCATCATAAGAGAAAAACCAGAATTCCTGTAACTCTTGCATAGTAGTGCATCAAGGTATTCGATTTTATTATATCAGAATTTTCGAAAAAAACTAATATCCATGATCAAATCAATGATCATGGATTGAAAGCAAGCATATTCTTCAAAGGCGGACTTTTATGGAGGAAGACATTGTTAATCGTTGTGGTCACCTACCAACAAAGGTTTTCGAAAATTCTGACCGTCGATGATTGCTATTCGAAAGGTGCAAAATAAAACGCTTTTGGGTATGGGTAAAAACCCATCTTGACGTAAGCAAACGAACCGTGAATATAAAAACCATCCAACAAGTCGCTGACCGTCTGGAACCCTATTGTTATGAAAGAGCTCATTCTGCCAGCGAGTGTATTACTCGCTTATCTATTTGTACCGTCCAGTGTTGTATTCTTCTGCTACTGGAACGTGCACACGATCCTGCTCAGCTTGTCTTCAGTAACTATGGCGCGATGGTCCCAACATTGGGCGAACCTTGTTGTTTTCGTGATAACTTGCATTCCTGCTCCTCCCGATACCATGGAAAACTGCGCTGACGATGGACAGATGGCTCCGGGCAAAACGCACTTGTCAACGGTAGCCGCGGGAACCACTTTTGTGCACTCTATCTGCTCCCAAAATAGATGTTCACCATATATCTCAAACTTTACCGGTTCACTAGTGCCGTTTTCAAGTGTTACCTCCCATGCAGATGCATCTGGCGACAAAATAAACATGAAGACAGCAATAGACATTAATACGATAAATTTCTTCATGCGATCTCCTCCCTTAATACTCAATAAATTTGAATTCCCACTTCTTCGTGAAAAAGACAACTCTTTTTAATTGCTTCCTTCTTTAGTTGTCTCTGTTTTGATTCCACTGCTTTTGGTATGCCCAAACTTGCCAACTTAGGGGACAGGGAATTACACTTGCTGATAATGATTCGAAATCAAGTATTTTCTTCAACGTCGACGTTTTGTGTGCTTCAGGAAGACACAAATGTGCCCCCCTGCACCCAAAAGAAAATGAAGATAATCAAAGAACCAAATGACCAAATAATCTACTGGCCCGACCGCACCGGCAAAGCGCGGCCGTTCCAGTAAGCCTGCTGACGCCAGTCCCAGTAGCCGTTGTAGAAACTGAAGCGGGCGGCCTTGGATCCGCTTGTCTCCGATGCCCAAATCGTATATTCTGTTTTTCTTATTACAGATCCAAAGGCGCCGCTGTTATGCAGTTGCCGCAGCTCATCAATAGTCGGCATCCGCCAGCCCGATTTCCCGCCTCCGCTGTATCCCTCACAATAGCTCTTGGCGCTTAACCAGTTAATATCCGAACCGTTGTCCTTATCAGCCCACATCAGACCGGTTTGTGTGTCCGTAACCGTGCCGTTGCCGTTGTTTACGAAACGATCCGCCTGGGCTTCGCCGGACACGACCAGTCCAGCCCCACAGAATATTGCTGCCAAAACCGCTATCCCAATCCATTTACCGAAATTTCGTCCCATAGCAAACCTCCTTCTGCCCCGAGATATTTATCGTGTTGTAATCCCTGCCTGAACTGGGATCACCATGGTGTTATGCCCATCTGATTGCAGACTGCTTCCTGATCATTTTTATAACTTCACGGGATCAAGATGTCAAGAACGGACGAAAACCTGTTTGTCATCTACAGTTTGTAATTAATGAATTCAGTTTGAAAGGTTGGACGCCCATGAAAATTAAAGAACGCTTGATTACAGGAAGTTATGGTTGGTCGTTATCTTTACAATTTTATGAAGAAAGCTCCATCCGGGGAGAATTCATGATTTTATCACATTGGGCTTAGATCATTTATACATCAACTTGGCCAGTTCCAGCGCCCGCCGCATAATCAACCTTGCGGATTGAACACCCGATTCATCATTGTTGATTCCCCGGGACGCTGCGGAATCAATATTTCCGGAACCTCCGATGCTGCTTAAAACCGACGCGCCCAGAGGGCTTACACCTTGATGCACACTGGCCGGAATCATCTCCAGGATCAAAAACGCCAGGATGTGCGTCAGGTGCGTCGTCTCCAGGCCGCCGTTGCGCGCCCAGGCGGCAGCCATACTCACACCGATTTTATTTTTCATCCGTCCCGCCGTCAGATTGCCAAAGACAAAAACGCGCAGCCGGTCTAGCATGGCGGCCATCCGGGCGGATGTGCGCATAAAATAAACGGGGCTGGCCAGCACAATGATGTCCGCCGCCTCCGCTTTTTCAAAAACAACCTGCGCGTCATCTTTGAGGGAACAATATTTACCCGGCGTCTGTTTGGTCAGGCAGAAATTACAGTGGATGCAATCCTGAATTTTCAAACCAGAGAGATGTACCACTTCCCTTTCTATGCTTTTTGCCGGCAGCCCTTCCACGGCGCGATCAAGCAGCGTTTCAACATTGCCTTTTTTTACCGGAGAACCGGAGATGCCCAGAATTCTGTAAGTCATATTCATGTTTGTCCTTCCGCTTTACAATTTCCCGCCTTTGCTTTAGTGTATCCGAAAGCATTCTAAAATCAAAGGGGGAAATATGACGCTTAACGAATATTTCGAGAAAGCCGACGGCTTTGGCGTTCTCTCCACGGCGGATCAAAACGGCAGGGTTAACGCAGCAATTTACGGCCGTCCGCATTTCATGGATGATCAAACGCTGGCCTTCATCGCCAACGATCGCCTGACCCATGCCAATCTCCAGACCAACATGTCCGCCGTTTATCTTTTTAAGGAAAGCGGCTCCTATCAGGGCAAAAGGCTTTATTTAACCAATATCCGGAAGGAAAAAGACTCGCCGCTCATCGACGAAATCCGGCGCAGGAAAGATAAAAAAACGGAAGGAAAACAGGAGGCGGGATCGAAGTTTCTTGTCTGTTTTAAAGTGGATCAGGTGCTGCCGCTGATCAGATAACCCGTTTGCTCATAAGGATGAGCATGCCGGGGTATGAACCGCTGAGCCTCGCACCATTAAAAAAACCCTCCGCCGTCATGCAAAGACCGCGGAGGGTTTTTCAGAACCGTCTGGGAATCTTAATTTTTTCTACATCAAACCGTCCATTATTTTCAGAACATTGTCGATGTCCGCTTTGGTCCAGGGATTACTCTTGTCGGTGTAGCGGATGTATTTGAGCTTTTTGTCTTTGCCGATCAAAATAAATACGGACTTGCCTTTGCAGTTGCCGAGGTTCCATGTCTTGGCCAGCGTCAGATCCGGGTCCGTCAGGATCACACTTTTATATTTTTCAATTTTGCCCCTGACGATTTTTCGAATCACAAAATTGGGCACGACGGAATCCT
>DJVN01000088.1 GCA_002441205.1 Syntrophaceae bacterium UBA6255
CAATCAAAAAAACGCAGCGATTTCGCATTCAAAAGATATTTCAAACACACTTCCACGCAATTGCTCGTAATGGGGATTATTTTTCTATTTCTAATCGGTCTGCGTTACGAAAATATTGTTTATTTTGCCATGCGTCTTTGGCTATACCTAAGCATTTTCGCGCTTATCTATCTTGTTTACCGCAACATTAAAATATTCCTCACCGCGTACAAAAAAGAACGCATCAACCTCGAAAACCGTTTTACTCCGGCATCACCAAAAATCGAAACAAAATATACCTCTCGAAAATCCAAGAGGTAATATTACTCCATTTTCATGATCTGGTATTCCACGCTGCCTGCCGGAACATGAGCTTTGATCTTATCTCCTTTCTGCTTATCCAAAAGCGCGTTTCCCACCGGAGATTCGTTTGAAATACGCCCCTCGAAAGGATCAGCCTCCGTCGAACCGACAATTGTATAAACCTCCAAATCATCTTTTTTCTTCGTCAGATTTTTTAAATATACCGTTGTTCCAAGCTGAACAGTCTGGGCGACTTTAGTACTTTCCTCAATAATTTTCGCGCTCTTAACCTTCTCCTCCAACTCAAGAATACGGCCTTCCACAAAAGCCTGCTCATTCTTTGCCTCTTCATACTCGGAATTTTCAGAAAGATCTCCGTAGGAAATAGCTTCCTTTATTCTAGCCGCAATCTCTCTTCTCTTAATATTTTTTAAATAATTCAGTTCTTCAATTAATTTCTCCAAGCCTTCTTTAGTAATAAGTGTAGTTTTTTCTTCACCATTATCCGGCAAAATAATATCCAGCGCCGGCGATCCAAGCACAAGTTTATCCTTAAAATCATTCAGTTTCTTTAATGACTTATCTGCTTTAACTCCAGCCTTTGCTTTTGTCGAAGATTTGCTTTTTGCTGTTTTTGCCATAACTAAAAATTAATGAAACAAATTATTGAAAAATTATTGCGGACGAATTTTAACACTGGTCGGATGTTCTTTCAATTTTTGAAGAACTTTGGCTTCAATCTGACGAATTCTTTCTCTAGTCACGTGGAATTCCTGGCCCACTTCTTCAAGCGTATGCCCCACCCCATCTTTCAAACCGAAACGCATCTCAATAATCTTGCGTTCCCGCGGGGAAAGATACTGAAGCATTTCGTGAATATTTTCCTTAAGCAGCTGTCTGTTTGTTGATTCCGCCGGCGAAAGAGCTTCATCATCCTCGATAAAGTCACCCAGCTTACTGTCTTCCTCGGTTCCAACCGGTGCTTCCAAAGAAACGATATCTTGGGAAATTTTCATGATATGACGAACTTTTTTCACGTCCATATCCATTTCCGCCGCAAGTTCCTCCACAAGAGGCTCACGTCCCAGCTCCTGCACCAGTCTTCGTTGCGCATGGGTCAACTTGTTGATGGTTTCCACCATATGCACCGGAATACGGATTGTTCTGGCCTGATCGGCAATGGCTCTGGTAATTGCCTGCCGAATCCACCATGTGGCATAAGTGGAAAATTTAAATCCTCTGTTCGGATCAAATTTTTCCACCGCCCGAAACAAACCGATATTTCCTTCCTGAATCAAATCCAGAAACTGCAAGCCGCGATTGGTATATTTTTTGGCAATGCTGACAACGAGACGTAAATTAGCTTCGACAAGAGTTCTTTGAGCGATTTCCGCTTTTCTTTCGCCTTCTTCAATCGTTTTAATAATTGTTTTTAGCGTTGCAGTGGGTATGCCTACCTCTCGTTCCATTTGCTTTATCTTTTTTTGCGCTTCGTGAATGGCTTCTTTACTTTTTTGCGGCAGTTTAACGGGAACCAGGGTCTTTTTGGCTACTCTCTTTTTATCTTGCTTTAATTTCTTATTTTGCGATGCGCCTGACTTGGTTTGTTTTTTATATTGAGTGATGACGCGTTCGGCAGCTTTAATCTCGTCAGAATAATAACGCAGACGGTCTATAAAACGCTGAATTTGTTTTTTGCTGAAACGAATTTTACGGCAGAGGGTAACGATTCGACGAGTGCCTATTTCCAATTTGGCGTTCAAAGAAGTCTTCTGCTTTACCGACAAATTCTTTGATTTAAGCTTGGCTTTGGTGATTTTAAGGATATCGTTATGTTCTTTGATTTTATTGATCTGTTTCAGGATCCTGTTTTTATGTTCGTCCTCTTCAATAAAACCTTCTTCATCCTCTATATTATCAACAACATTCTTACTCTTGAGTTCACTACTCAGGAGCTTATCTCCAATATTTAATACTTCATCAACTGAAACAGACAAACGAAATATAGCGGACATCGTTTCGCGGGCGCCCTCTTCGATTTTCTTTGCTATTTCCACTTCCCCTTCGCGGCTCAGCAGAGAGACCGATCCCATTTCACGCAGATACATTTTTACCGGATCACCGGTCTTATCAGCAATGGGAACAAGGGTCAGGGCATCTTTGAGATTGACATCACCGATATCTTTCATGGACTTTTTCAGAGTGAGCTTCTCGCCCTGTTCCGTATCGATGATATCAATATTTTTCTCTCCGAAAAGTGAGATGATGTCATCCAGCTGTTCAGCCGAAGTTATATCCGGCAACAAAGCGTCATTGACATCATCGTAGGTTAAAAAACCTTTTTCTTCACCCAGTGTGATTAATTTATTAACTTCATCGGATTGAACTTCTTTCGCCATGTGGCTTCTCCTTCAAGTTTTTTTGTGAAACTCCAATTCCGCATCGTGGATGGTATAATACCGCACAACTTGCTACAGCACTGTTCATAAAGGATATTTTAGTATTTATACCCATGATTTACCTAACCAGTTTAATGCAATTCTCTTTCTTTAATCAGGATACTTTCCTTTTCGTATAAAAGCTTATTGATCATATCCTCGTTGCCGTTCTCCTGTGCCTTGCTCAATTTTATTTTGATCTGGCGATGCTGCTCCTTGTACCATTTTTTTTTAATCTGACGCACATTATCTGTAAATATTTTTTCAAGTGAAACATCATCAACAGGCAGATCTTTCACCATCGATTGAAATATTCTATCACGCAACGGTGAATTCTCGCTGGCTGAAAGAATGACGCCAACGTCAACAAACCCGAGTAATTTATAGGCTTCGATTATTTTTTTCCCCAAGTTCTTAATTTCAGGCGTCAAAAGATAATCCAAAATATTCTCGCTTTCGACCTGTGTGATTTTCTGCGGATATTCCATAATCAGCTGAATCAAATGCAATTCCACTATATCATTATTCATGTTGGGCGAAGGCTTTGTTTTGTCTGTTCTGGTTTCTCTTTTAGCCGCGTTCTTGTAGGTTTCCTTGATCAACAATTCTTCGTTGAGACCTGTTTTTTCGGCAATGCGCTTGATGAAAAGATCCTTTTCTTTTTTATCACCGATTTTAGCGATAAATTCCATGGCGGTTTTCACCATGTCTCTTTTCTCTTCAAAAGTCCTGCCGGCACCCAATACATTCTCTATATAATAATCGCTTAACGGCTGTGCCCGGGAAATTAATTCCTCCATCCTTTCTTTTCCGAATTTTTTTACATATTCATCCGGATCACAATGCTCGGGTAAAATGAGAGCCTTTGCCCTCATTTGAGTAGTTAAAAATAATTCCAGACTCCGGTCAAGCGCTTTTTTACCCGCCTCATCCGGATCAAATAAAGCGACAACTTCTATCGTATAACGGCGAAGAAGCTCCAAGTGTTCTCGGGTCAACGCGGTTCCCAAAGTGGCCACAACATTGCAAATACCCGCATTCCATAAAGAAATCAAATCAAAATATCCTTCGACAATCAAGGCAAAACCTTTTTTACGAATCTCCTCTTTGGCCTTATTCAAGCCGTATAAATTCTTGCCCTTTATATAAACCGGTGATTCCGGTGAATTCAGATATTTAGGCTCTCCTTTATCCAGAATTCTTCCGCCAAAGGCCACCGTCTCACCAAAAACATTTTCAATCGGAAAAATGAGACGCCCCCGGAACCGGTCATAAAATCCTCCTTCTTTACCGGGAATAATCAATCCGGCCTGCTCGGCCAATTTCAGAGACAGGCCGTTTTTTTCAAAATATTCTGTCAAAGAACGCCACGTATCCGGGACATACCCCAGACGAAACTGTTTCACAACATCGTCAGCAATACCCCTTTCCTGCAAATATTGACGGGCCGGGGCACCGGCAGCAGAAAAAAGATTGCGTGAAAATTGCTGAGCCGCTTTTAAATTTAAATTAATGATCCCTTCCTTGAGTAAATCCTTTTGTCTTGCTTCTTTACCGGAAGAAATCGGAGGCAAAACAACACCGGTTTTCGCCGCCAGATCCTTCATGGCTTCCGGAAAAGTCTTATCGGCAATCTTCATCAGAAACGTTATAACATTGCCACCCTCCCCGCAGCCGAAACAGTAAAATATCTGTTTTTCACGATTGACTGTAAACGACGGCGTTTTTTCCTGATGAAAAG